>CAZOKA010000118.1:0-7439 GCA_964580265.1 uncultured Rhodobacterales bacterium
AGTTGAGTTGTCGATGGGTGTGGCAGCAAGGAAAGATAATGCTGCGGTGTGCCCGGCATGTAAGACATTCGCTGTGATTGCGCGATGCTAGTGCAGGGAACATACACCTTGCGGGCGGTTATTTTTGACTACGCGTCTGGTAGTGCCACTTTTCACGCAGGACCACTTTCAGACCTCCGCTTTGGCCTGTTTTTTGGCAGCACTTCAATCTGTAGTTTTGAAGCGCGCTCCCGTAGAACGAATTTCTGGATTTTCCCGGTGGAGGTGCGAGGGATAGTCCCGAACACGATCCTGGCCGGCACCTTATAGGGGGCCAGATGCTTGCGGCACCATGTGCGCAGGCTGTCCTCGTCCACCTCGTGGCCGACGTTCAATTCGACAAAAGCGCAGGGGGTTTCGCCCCATTTGGTGTGCGGCATTGCCACCACTGCCGCAACCCCGACCGCTGCGTGACGATAAAGCGCCTCTTCCACTTCGATGGACGAGATGTTCTCGCCCCCCGAAATGATGATGTCCTTCGAACGATCTTTGAGTTGGATATAGCCGTCGGGATGCACAACGGCCAAGTCGCCCGAATGGAACCAGCCGCCTGCCAGCGACTTTTGGGTGGCCCTACTGTTGCGGAAATAGCCCTTCATCACCACGTTGCCGCGGAACATGACCTCGCCCATGGTATGACCATCGCGAGGGACCGGCTGCATGGTGTCGGGGTCCAGAACGTCAAGCTGTTCCAGTGGCAGATACCGCACGCCCTGTCGGGCCTTCAGGCGGGCTTGGTCGGCGGCGGGCAGCGCCGACCAGTCGGCTTGCCATTCATTCACCACCGCTGGCCCATAAGTCTCGGTCAGGCCATAGAGGTGAGTCACATCGAACCCAACAGCATCCATACTGGCTAGTAGGCTTTCGGGTGGTGGGGCAGCGGCGGTGAAGAATTGCACCCTCCGGTCCAAGCTGCGCTTTTCATTCTGGGAGGCGCCTAAGATCAGGGACATAACGATGGGCGCGCCGCAAAGATGCGTGACCCCTTCCTCGACCAGCGCGCGCCAGATCGGCTCGGACCGCACCTGCCGCAGGCAGACATGCGTGCCGATGATCGCCGACAGCGTCCAAGGGAAGCACCAGCCGTTGCAATGAAACATCGGCAGCGTCCAAAGATAGACGCTGTGCTTGGCCATGGAGGTGGTCAGCGCATTGCCCTGCGCCAGCAAGTAAGCCCCCCGGTGGTGCGAGACCACGCCCTTGGGGTTGCCCGTTGTGCCCGAAGTGTAGTTGATCGAGATTGCGTCCCATTCATCCTCGGGAACGAGCCATGCGAAGTCCGGGTCACCCGAGGCAAGGAAGGTCTCGTAATCCTCGGCTCCCTCCATGGTGCCGGG
The DNA here is from genome assembly GCA_964580265.1 of uncultured Rhodobacterales bacterium. GTDB lineage: Bacteria > Pseudomonadota > Alphaproteobacteria > Rhodobacterales > Rhodobacteraceae > Sediminimonas. Next base: position 1,377 of record CAZOKA010000118.1, read on the forward strand.
GCCGATGTATTCGGGGTCGTCGTATTGGATCACCTGCGGTGTGACCTTGGCCAGCGTAAGGGCCTCGGCCATTAGCGGTGCAAACTCACGGTCCACCACGACAATCTTCGCCATGGCGTGATCGAGTTGGAAGGCGATGATTGCCGCATCCAGCCTAGTGTTGATCGAATGCAAAACCGCGCCGCACATTGGCACGCCATAATGGCATTCCAGCATAGCGGGCGTATTGGTCAACATAGCCGAGACCGTATCACCCCGCCCCATTCCCCGCGCTGCAAAGGCCGAGGCCAAGGCGCGCGAGCGGGCGTAGAACTCGGCATAGCTGCGGTGAAGTTTCCCGTGCACGATGGCCGTATGACCGGGAAAAACACTGGCAGCGCGTTCCAGAAAGCTAAGCGGTGTCAGCGGCTGATAGTTTGCCGGGGTGCGGTCGAGGCCGCTGTTATAGGGGTTCTCGGTCATGTCACTTATCGGTCCTGCCATTGGGGCGCGCGTTTTTCGATAAAGGCGCCGATGCCCTCTTCCGCGTCGCGTGCAAGCATGTTCTCGACCATTACGTTCGTGGCGTAGTAATAGGCCTCGGCCAGTGGCAGCTGTCGCTGTGCGTAGAAGGCCCGTTTGCCGGTGGCGAGTGTCATGCTCGACCTGGAAGCGATCTTGCGCGCCAGTTCCATCGTTGCATCCTGCAATGCGTCCAGCGCAACGACACGGTTGACCAGCCCGATCTCGGCGGCGCGATCGGCTGAGGTCATATCGCCGGTGAGAAGCATTTCCAACGCGTGCTTGTTGGACACGTTGCGCGAAAGAGCCACCATGGGGGTCGAACAGAAGAGCCCAATTTGGACGCCTGGCGTGCTGAACCGCGCCGTTTCTGCCGCAATCGCTAGATCGCAACTGGCAACCAGCTGGCATCCGGCGGCGGTTGCGATACCGCTGACTTCGGCGATGACCGGCTTGGAGCAATTCACGATGGCTTGCATCACGCAGGAACACATCGTCATCACCTTGGTGAAATAGGCCCGACCATTATCAGGCCCCCTGCGCCCTGCGGTCGTTTCCTTAAGGTCGTGACCCGCGCTGAAGGCCGGTCCATTCGCGGCCAGAATGACCACCCGAACCGAAGGGTCCGCGCCCGCCTCGGCAAAGGCGTTGCCGAGTTCGCCGAGCATCGCCTCGGACAAGGCATTGCGGCGAGCTGAGTCGTTCAGCGTCAGGCGCAAAACTCCGTCGTCATCGAGGTTACGCAGCAGGATATCGCTCTCTTGCATGGGGGTTCCTTCCGTGCCGAAGCTTACTTGATGTTGACCTCGACGCTGTCGGCAAGCGTATTGGCAATGAAGCAGTAGCGGTGTGCACGGTGCTGCATCTCGTCGAGCTTCTCGGCTGCGACGGCAAAGCCGGTATCGAACCGCACGACCGGGTGTAGGTCGATCCGGGTGACGGACATCTGACCCTTCGCATTCTTGCCCAGATGCGCCTCGGCATAGTCATGGTAGCTGGCCACGGGCCAGCCCGCCCTCGCGCAAAGCGCAAGGAAGGTCATCATGTGGCAACTCGACAGGGCCGCCGCGAGGGCCTGTTCGGGATTGGTGTGATCGGGATCGCCGCCCCAATCAGGGGCGGCGTCCACTTGGACTTCGTGGGTGTTGTTGTAGTGAACGTCATGGGCACTGGAGTATTTGCCAGTTTCCAAAGCCGGTTCAGCGCGCTGCCAGTGCAGCTCGATCGCAAGATCAGACATGTGAAGGCCCATTTACGCTGTGGCTTGGACAGATTTGGCAGCACCCGTGGCAGCAATTTGCTTGCGCGGGTCGAAGAAGGGCTTCTCCGCAACGGTGGCGGTGGTTTCACCGCTGTGGGTCAGAACTTCCAACTCGGTTCCCAGCTCTGCGGCTTCAACCGCCACCATGGCCAGCGCGATGTTCTTCTTCAGGCGCGGCGAGTAGACTGCCGAGGTCACTTTGCCCATGGGTTCGCCATCGTGGTTGACCGTCCAGAAGGCAGTGTTCGGGCCCGCCATCGGCTCGCCATCAATGATCAGGCCGACCTGCTTTCGGGTGACGCCGTTGTCACGAAGGCGGAACAGGGCGAACTTGCCGATAAAGTCGGCCTCCATGTCGAGGTTCACCAGACGGTCGAGACCCAACTCGAAGGGGTTGGTGTGGATATCCGCATCGGCGTGATAGGACAGCATCCCACCTTCGACCCGGCGAATAGTAGAGGTGTGCCCGGGCTTGAGGCCCATAGGCATGCCCACGGCCATGATCCGCTCCCACAGGGCGTCGCCATGGGTGGAGTCGCGCAGGTAGATTTCATAGCCTAGCTCGCTGGACCAACCGGTGCGCGAGACGATCAGCGGGATACCGTCCAGCTCGGTCTCGATGAACCAGTAGTAGCGCAGATCCATGATCTCTTCGCCGAACAGCTCCTGCATGATCTCGCCCGACTTCGGGCCCTGCAATTGAAGCGGCGAGACATCAGGCTCGGTGATCGAGACATCGAGGCCCGAATGCACGGCCACGCCCTGCGCCCAGAGCAGGATGTCACTGTCGGCCAGTGACAGCCAGAAGTGATTTTCGCCCAGCTTCAGCAGAATCGGGTCGTTCAGGATACCGCCCTCTGCATTGGTGATCAGGACGTATTTGCACTGCCCCACCGCCATGTTTGACAGATCGCGCGGCGTCAACATCTGAGTGAACTTCCCCGCATCGGGACCAGTGATTTCGACCTGTCTCTCGACGGCCACGTCACACAGGATCGCGTCGTTGACGAGGTTCCAGAAGTTCTGCTCGGGATCGCCGAAATCGCGCGGAATATACATGTGGTTGTAGACCGAAAAACCCTTTGCGCCCCAACGCACGGTGGCGTCAAAGTAAGGCGATTTTCGAATTTGAGTGCCAAAGCCGAAGTCCTGAGACTGCATCATGCTGTCCTCCCTATTGAGCGCCTTGGGCTTTGCCCTCGGTCGCACCTTCATGGTCAGGAAGTAGCCTGTTTTGCTTGTGAACTGTGGCCTAAAGATTCGGGATTTTGCAGACTGATCAGGCTTAGATTCAGGGCCGCATGGACCGAATGGACCGGGTTGCCAATTCGCGACATGAGCATGTCGCAAACCCTATCGTCTGCTGTCGATCACCAACTTGGCGAGGTTGGGTTGTTCGGCCTTGATCAGGCGAGTGGCGAAATAGGTCATATAGCGGTCAATCGCCAAATCCGCCGATAAAAAATCATCCATCAGAGCCTGAAATGAGGACAGGTTGGGGCAGACCACGGTCATGACATAATCAATACCGCCGCCTGTCGCGACGCAGTTGATTACCTCGTCGATCGACTTGATGTAGTCCTCGAACCGATCAAAATCGGTCTTGCTATGGTGAGTAAGGGAGACCGTCACCACTACCCGCGTCGCATCTATCACTCGTTCCAGTGCGATATCGGCATGGTAGCCACGAATGTATCCCGCCGTGCGCAACCGTGTCAGGCGTGCCCAACAGGGCGTGGCCGAGAGGTTAACAAGCTCGGCCAGTTTAGTCTTGCTCAACTGGCCATGTTTCTGCACGGCGCTTAGGATGCGTATATCAGTCGGATCAAGCCCCTGTCGATTTTTCATATCTGAATGCCCTTTTGACTGATCGATATACGTGCCGTTCCCAAAAGGGAGGAGCTGCGGTCAGTTTAAACAATGTGCCCTCCGGATACCGAAAAACAGACGAATTTACGACGCAATAAGGAGTTGCAGCGTCAAAAGGCGTTGCAGCGACAATGATCTTGCCCCTATTTCACCGGACACTCAGGCGGTTGCGTTTTGAGCTGCAATGAACTCGCGGGGCGAGCGCCATTCCAGACCTGAGTGCGGATGGTTCTCGTTATTATCCTCGAACCAACTCTTTCGCTGCGCCATCTGGTCGTTCACTCGGGATGGATGTCCCGCGGTGTGCAGCCTGCGTCGAGAACTACGGCCACCCAGTTCACATCAATCGAATGCCCTTGTTCCGAAAGCCACCGCTCTTGCAGCCGGTAGGCCGGCAGCTCCTGTGCGGCCGGGCAATACCAGTGGTGTGGCGCCTGCCGGTGATGTGTGAGCTCGTGCAGCAATACGGAAACATCGGCCGCCTTGCGCATGTCCCAAGGGCGCACCAACAAGATCTCGGACCGAACCGGGTCATAGAGGCCCCGAAGACGACCACGCTGGAGAATCGCTGTCGCACCCTGCCGCGCCGCCGCCTGCCACTCGCTGACGAAGCGAACCCGCGGGGCCACATCGCGGCGCGGCCAGTCCGACTGTGCATCAAGCCAAGCGTCGAGCGAGAAGACGAGCGTGGCCATGCTGTCCGCGTGTTGCCATCCGGCAGCCGACGAACCCGCTTCATTCTCGGCGTGCGGCAGCGTCGGGCAAAAGGTTATCAGGGCCGCGGCGAGTGCCACGGCGAAACTGGAGCGGTGCATCATACCCTCCGGTGCGTGATTTTGAGATTTGGTAGCCCTCATGCTACAATGGATGCGGAATGACACCGAACGATCACTTTTCAGCCCCGCGTGAGTTCAGTTCAGGCAGAAATGGGACGCAAGCTTCCCCCCTTCGCAGCCGTCCGCGCCTTCGAGGCCACCGCACGGCACATGTCGGTCAAGGCCGCGGCGGACGAGCTTTGCCTGACGCCCTCGGCCGTCAGCCACCAGATCAAGGCGCTGGAGGGTTTCCTCGACACGCAGCTTTTCGAGCGTTGGGGCAATCGGATTGCGCTCACTCTCACTGGCGAGGCCTATGCCGGAAAGCTGACCCACCTGCTGGATGTGTTCATCGAAGAGACAGAGGCTGTGCGCGCGGCGCCACAAACCTTGCGCGTTCTCTCGACGCCGGGCTTTGCGGCGCGCTGGCTGGTGCCTCGCCTGCCCAGGCTCGAGTTCGCCAGTGACATCCGGCTTCGGGTCTCGAACGGCGCGCCGTCGCTCGACTTCTCAACCAATGACGCGGACGTCGTGATCCAGTGGTCAGACCACCCGACGCCTGGCTTGCGCGTCGAGCCGCTGATGGCCTCGGCCCGGTATCCGGTGATCTCTCCGGCATTGCGGGAGCGCGAGAACGTGCGGTGCCCGAAGGATCTGCTGCACCTCACGCTCTTCTACGACGAGACGGACGATGCCTGGCCCGAATGGTTCGCCGCCGCGGGCCTTGCCGGGGCGGACCTGCCGCCCGGGCCAACTTACCCCAATTGCGAGCTTGCGACGACCATGGTCGAGCAGCATCAGGGCGTGTCGCTGGCCTACGACGCCATGGTCCGCGGCACAATCGCTTCAGGCCGATTGCAGCGGCTCTTCGACGCTACAACGCCGCCCATGTCGATTTACGCGATCGCCTGTCCCGAAGCCCGTGCGGATGACCCGCGGATCGCCGCATTTCGACACTGGTTGCGCGCGGAAGCCGCGGCCGAGGGGGTCATGCCGGAGCAGCTTCACGAAGCCGCCGAGTGACTGCGCCAGAAGCGATCTGCCCGCAGGCGCAACGTCGACCGAGCAGTCGCAGTGAACGGCAGGAAAGTCCGCTCCTTTCCAGTTCGCGACCCGCGTGGTGAAGGTCAGCTATCGCAGCTTCGAGCCAAGGGCCTTGGGTCCGCTCCGAGCTGATTGTGTTGAAAAACTACGCGATCTGAAAATCGCCTCGAAATTTTGGAACAGCGTTCCTTCAGAACGCCTTACGCCACTCCGTGTTTGCGAAATGTCGCTCTCGCGGGAGGATGTTCCGCTGATGTGCCCCTTCTTGGCAGCGCGCCGACTCTTTCAACACGATCGGCTGACAGCAGTCATTGAATGGTCTCCAGTTTACAACGGCTAGGAAAAGCACATTTGCCCCTAGGGCCATCGTCCGAGCGATCAAAGGTGCACCAGAGGCAGACGGGAATCATACGTCAGGTGGGGATCACTAGTGGTCCGAGTGGACCGACATATAATGAGCGGTGTCCTTCTATGCGTCGAATTGTTTGCAGCTTCGGTTATCGTGAGATGGAATGTCATCTAGCGCTGCGTGTGACACGGAATGTTCATAGCCGCGTTCTCAATTGAGTTACA
>CAZOKA010000119.1:0-2456 GCA_964580265.1 uncultured Rhodobacterales bacterium
CCATTCCACAGCCCCGCGCGATCCGGGCCGCCTATACCGCCTATATCGTGCTGTTCTTCATCTACCTGGCACTGCCGCTCACCGTGGTCGCCGTGTTCGCCTTCAACGACAGCCAGTTCCCCTCGCTCCCGTGGGAAGGCTTCACATGGAACTGGTTCTTCGGCGACAGCGACCCGATGATCGGCGTCTTCCACGACCGCGCCATCATGCGCGCCATCGGCACATCGGCCTTCGTCGGCATCTGCGTCTCGGCCCTTTCGGTGGCCGTGGGCACCTCCAACGCCTTCCTGTTCAACCGCTACCAGTTCCGCGGGCGGGGGCTTCTCTACGTGCTGATGCTGATGCCGTTGGTGATCCCCGGCATCGTGCTGGGCATCTCGATCCTGGTGTTCTCCTCGACCCTGGCCAACGCGGCGTGGGACGGCCTGACATGGGATATCACGGCGCTGCGCCCCGGCCTGACGCTGGTGGTGCTGGGCCAGTTCTCGTTCATCGCCACCATCGCCACGCTGGTCATCTCCGCCCGGCTCCAGAAATTCGACCGCACCCTGGAAGAGGCCGCCATGAACCTCGGCGCAGGCCGCCTCACGGCGGTGCGTACCATCACCATCCCGTTCCTCGCCCCCGCACTGGTCGGGGCCTTCGTGGTGGCCTTCCTGATGAGCTTCGAGAACTTCAACACCACGCTGATGCTGGTCGGCTCCGACGCGCCGCTGACCATCGCCATGTTCGACAGGCTCAAAGAGGGCTCCACCCCCCTGCTCAACGCGGTATCGCTGCTGCTGATGCTGGGCTCCAGCCTGCTGGCCCTGGTGATGATCGCCTTCCAACGCCGCGCCACCTGATCCCGTCGGAGCCTCCGGTAGGGATTTTTCGGCCAGGAAAGGTATGCGCACCGCACCCCAAACGCCATGACGCTCTTCATCTTGCCCAAAATACTCCGGGGGAGTCGCCGCTTGCGGCGACGGGGGCAGCGCCCCCAGCTAACTACCGCTCAGCCGATCGCGCCGCGGTTTTCCCCCACCTGCCCGCGATGCAGCAGCAGATGGTCAAGGATCACGCAGGCCATCATCGCCTCGCCCACCGGCACCGCGCGGATGCCGACGCAGGGGTCGTGGCGGCCCTTGGTGACGATATCGGTCGCCTCGCCCGCCCTGGTGATGGTCTGGCGCGTCTTGAGGATCGAGCTGGTCGGCTTCACCGCAAAGCGCACCACCACGTCCTGCCCCGTCGAGATACCGCCGAGGATGCCGCCGGAATGGTTGCTGGAATAGACGGGCTGCCCGTCATTGCCCATGAATATCTCGTCGGCGTTGTCCTCGCCCGTCAGGGTGGCCGCCGCCATGCCCTCGCCGATCTCCACGCCCTTGACCGCGTTGATGCTCATCATCGCGGCGGCCAGGTCGGTGTCGAGCTTTGCGTAAACCGGCGCGCCCAGCCCGGCGGGCAGGCCCCGCGCCGCCACCTCGACGACCGCGCCGACCGAGTTGCCCGATTTGCGCAGCCCGTCCAGGTACTCCGCCCAGGTCTGCGCGGCTTGCGCGTCCGGGGTCCAGAACGGGTTCTGCTCGATCTGGCTCCAGTCAAAGCGGTCGCGGTCGATCTCGTGCGCGCCGATGCGCGTCATGTAGCCCCTGATCTCGACATCGGGCGCCAGTGCCGCGATCGCCGCCCGCGCCAGCCCGCCAGCGGCCACTCGCGCGGCCGTCTCGCGCGCGCTGGACCGGCCACCGCCGCGATAGTCGCGGATGCCGTATTTCTGCCAATAGGTGATATCGGCATGACCGGGGCGGAATTTCTCGGCGATATCGCCGTAATCCTTTGATCGCTGGTCGGTGTTCTCGATCATCAGTTGCACCGGCGTGCCGGTGGTCTGCCCCTCGAACACACCCGACATTATGCGCACCGCGTCCGCCTCGCGCCGCTGCGTGGTGTACTTGTTCTGTCCCGGTTTGCGCCGGTCCAGCCAGTGCTGGATCGCGTCCTCGGTGATCGGCACACCGGGCGGGCAGCCATCCACCGTCGCCCCCAGGGCCGGCCCGTGGCTTTCGCCCCAGGTTGTCACGCGGAACAGATGGCCGAAGGTGTTCATGCTCATGGGTGCACTCCTTTGCCCACCCCATTAGCCGCCGCGCGTTGCCCGCTCAAGCGGTTTTGCCTTGAAGCGCCCCCTCGGGCGGCTTAGGTTCCCGCTCACCTCGGGGTGCTCCGCCATGTGCGGGGCTGAGATGCGCACGCCGCGAACCCGTTGAACCTGAACCGGTTAAGACCGGCGGAGGGAAGGTTTGGATACGCCTCCTGACTTGCTCCGCCCGTCGCAGATAGGAGGATGCCATGAAGTATCTTGCACTTGCCACGGGATTGTTTGCCGCCACCACCGCGGTGGCCGAAACACCCACGCTGACAATCTACACCTATGACAGCTTCGTAAGCGATTGGGGCCCCGGCCCCGCCGT
>CAZOKA010000119.1:2556-7311 GCA_964580265.1 uncultured Rhodobacterales bacterium
CCCACCAACTTCCGCGACCTGGCCGCCAGCGACACCACCATCGTGATCCAGGATCCCCGCTCGTCCACGCCGGGCCTTGGCCTGCTGATGTGGGTCAAAACCGCCTATGGCAATGATGCCGAGGAAATCTGGGCCGGCCTCTCGGACAACATCGTCACCGTCACCAAGGGCTGGTCCGAGGCGTATGGCCTGTTCCTTGAGGGCGAGGCCGACATGGCCCTGTCCTACACCACCTCGCCCGCCTATCACATCATCGCCGAGGACGACCGCAGCAAGGCCGCCGTGCCCTTCGACGAAGGCCACTACATGCAGATCGAGGTGGCCGGCAAGCTCGCCGGCAGCGATCACCCCGAACTGGCCGACAAGTTCCTGGCGTTCATGACCGGCGATCAATTCCAGTCGATCGTGCCCACGACCAACTGGATGTATCCCGCCGTGATGCCGCAAGGTGGCCTGCCCGATGCGTTTGGCACCCTGGTCAAGCCGGAGAAATCCCTGCTCGTGCCCGCGGACGAGGCCGACAAGGTGCGCGACCAGGCGCTTGAAGAGTGGCTGCGCGCGCTGTCGCGATAAGGCGCGGGCGCGGCGGCCCCGGCCTCGTCGCGGCGGCGCTGGTCGCCGCCGTGATCGTGGGGCCGGTCGCCGCCGTGCTGTGGCGCGCGGGCGGGGGCGGCTGGCCCGGCCCCGCCGATTGGGCGGCGCTGCGCTTTACCCTGACGCAGGCCACCCTTTCGGCCCTGATCAGCGTCGCGCTGGCCATCCCGGCCGCCCGCGCGCTGGCGCGGCGGCGTTTTGCCGGGCGGCGCCTGCTGATCACCGCGCTTGGCGCGCCCTTCATCCTGCCCGTGATCGTTGCGGTGCTGGGGCTCTTGGCGGTGTTCGGGCGCTCCGGCGCACTCAACACCGTGCTGGATGCCACCGGCCTGCCATTGATGCACATATACGGCCTGCACGGCGTCGTGCTGGCGCATGTGTTCTTCAACCTGCCGCTGGCCACGCGCATCATCCTGCAAGGCTGGCAATCCATCCCGGCCGAACGATTCCGCCTGACCGCCAGCCTTGGCATGACCGCAGGCCAGGTCATGCGCCACCTTGAATGGCCGATGCTGCGCGCGGTGGTGCCCGGCGCGCTGATGGTGATCTTCGCCATCTGCCTCAGCAGCTTTGCCGTGGCGCTGACGCTGGGCGGCGGCCCGCGCGCCACCACGGTCGAGCTGGCCATCTACCAGGCATTCCGCTTTGACTTCGACCTCGGCCGCGCCGCCGTGCTGGCCTGCATACAGCTCTCGCTCGTCACCGTCGCGGCGATCCTCGCGCTCAGGGTAGCGCAAACCGGCGGCTTCGGCGCCGGCCTGGATCGTAGCCTGCGCCGCTTCGATGCCGAAACCCCCGCGCTGCGCCTGCTGGATGCGGGCGTGCTGCTGCTGGTGGCGCTGTTCCTGCTGACGCCGATGGTCGCCATCGTCCTGCGCGGCGGCGGCGCGGTGCTGGACCTGCCCGGCGCGGTCTGGCGCGCGGCGGGCGTGTCGCTGGCCGTGGCCGCCGCCTCCATGGCGCTGACGCTGGCGCTGGCCCTGCCGATGGCGCTGGCCGCCCTGCGAAGGCCGATGATCGAGGCGATCGGCCTTCTGGGCATTGCCGCCTCGCCGCTGGTCATCGGCGTGGGGCTGTTCGTCATGATCAACCCCTGGACCGATCCAACGCAGCTTGCCCTGCCCATCACGGCCCTCGTAAACGCGGTCATGGCCCTGCCCTTCGCCCTGCGGGTAATGACGCCGCAACTCATTGATATAAATTCCGATTTCGGCCGCCTCTGCGATAGCCTCGGGATGTCCCCGCGTGATCGGCTGCGCCTTGTCATCCTGCCGCGCCTGCGCCGGCAGATCGGCTTTGCCGCAGGTCTGGCCGCCGCCCTGTCGATCGGGGATCTTGGGGTGATCGCCCTCTTTGCCGATCCCGAAATCGCCACTCTCCCGCTTCAGATCCTGCGCCTGATGGGCGCCTACCGGATGGCCGACGCCGCCGGCGCGGGCCTGCTCTTGCTGGTGCTGTCGCTGTCTGTATTCTGGCTGCTCGACCAAGGGGGGCGCGCCGATTCTGACGCTTGATGCAATCGAAATCCGGCAAGGCGATTTTCACCTCAGCGCCGATTTCTCGGTCGAGGATGGCGCATGCGTTGCCCTGATCGGGCCCAGCGGCGCGGGAAAATCCACGTTGTTGAGCGTCATCGCCGGCTTTTTCCCCCCGGTTTCGGGGCACGTCCTATGGGATGGGCAGGACATCACCAACCTGCCACCCGCAGAGCGCAAGTGCGGCATACTCTTTCAAGACAACAACCTGTTTCCGCATTTCACCGTGACCCGCAACGTCGGCCTGGGCATTCGCCCCGATCTGCGCCTCACGGCGGACGATCATCAAAAGGTGGCGCGCGCGCTTGATCGCGTCGGCCTCACCGGGCTTGGGGATCGCAAGCCAGCCCAGCTATCAGGCGGCCAGCAGGTCCGCGTCGCGCTGGCCCGCGTTCTCGTGCAGCGCAAGCCACTGGTCCTGCTGGACGAGCCATTCGCCGCCCTCGGCCCCGCCCTCAAGGCCGAGATGCTGGACCTCGTCCAGTCCCTGATGGCCGAGACGGGCGCGACCCTCCTGATGGTCAGTCACGACCCCCTCGACGCACGGCGGATCGCCCCTCAGACGATCCTGGTCGCCGATGGCCGCGCCAGCGCCCCGCAAGATACCAAGACCCTGCTCACCACACCGCCCGAGGCCCTGCGCCGCTATCTGGGCACCTGACCCCCGGCCACGAAAAACCCCGCCCGAATGATCGGGCGGGGCCAATATTCCAACAAGGCGCAGGTCCGGTCAGGCCGTCTTCTTGCCCTTGATCGGGGCCCACAGCCGCTTGTTCGTCAGGTATAGAAGCACCGAAAGAACCGCCAGGAACAGCACCCCGACGAACCCGGCATGCTGGCGCGCCATCATCTTTGGCTCGGCCGCCCACATCAGGAACGCCGCCACATCCTCGGCTTCGCTATGGATGTCGTTGGGCGCGCCATCATCAAATTCCACGTCCTCGCCATACAGCGGCGGCGCCATGGAAATCCAGCCACCAGGAAAGGCCGTGTTCTCATAGAACAGCGTGCCCGCCTCCATCTTGTCCTCGCCGGTATAGCTGGTCAGGATCGCGGTGATGTATTCCGGCCCGCCCATTCCGTTGAATAGCTGGCTCAGCCCGGTGCCATATGGTCCGTGGAACCCGGCCCGCTTCTTCGCCATCAGCGACAGGTCCGGCGCCCCGGCGGCGGTCACCTCGGGGAAGTGGTCCGTCGGCTTGGCCGCGCGGTAGTCGTCCAGCTCCGGGTCGAACACCTCGAAGTTCTCGGCATAGGCGCGCACCTGGTCGTCCGGCAGGTGCGGCCCGCCCTCGTCGCCAAGGGTGCGAATGGGCACGTATTGCATGCCGTGGCACGACGCGCAGACCTGCGTATAGACCTTCAGGCCGCGCTGAAGCTGGTTCTGATCGAACGTGCCGAACGGCCCTTCGAAGGAAAACGCCACATCCTCGATATGGCCCTCGCCTCCTGCGGCCACGGCTGCCCCACCCGAAAGGGTCAGGGCGGCAACTGCGGCAAGGCTTAGTTTCTTGAGCATTGTCCCGTTTCCTTTCTTATTCGGCAGGCGTGCCGGAGGCTTTGCCGTAATGGGAGTCGAAATCTTCCTCGATCGTCGCCGGTTCTGCACTCGGCTTCTCGATCACGCCCAGAAGCGGCAGAATGACAAGGAAGTATGCGAACCAGTACGCCGACCCGATCAGCGAGATCGTCGAATAGGGCGGCTCGGCCGGCATCGCCCCGGCCCACATCAGCACCACGAAATCGAGGCACAGCAGCGCGAACCACCACTTGAACATCGGCCGGTAGCGCCCCGAACGCACGCTGGAGGTATCCAGCCACGGCGCCACGAACATCACCGCGATCGCGCCGAACATGGCCAGCACGCCAAAGAACTTGGCGTCGATGATACCGCCGGTGATCCAGCTTGCGAACATCACCACCCACACGTCCGAGGTAAACGCCCGCAGGATCGCGTAGAACGGCAGGAAGTACCATTCAGGCACGATATGCGTCGGCGTGACCAGCGGGTTCGCCTCGATGTAGTTGTCCGGGTGACCCAGGTAGTTCGGCATGAACCCGACGATCGCGAAGAACACCGCAAGGATCACGGCCAGCGCGAACAGGTCCTTGATGACGAAATAGGGCCAGAACGGAACCGTGTCCTTCTCCGCCTCGGCCTTGGAGCCGCGACGCACCTCGACACCCGTGGGGTTGTTGTTGCCCGTGGTGTGGAAAGCCCAGATATGGATGGCCACCAGCGCGGCAATCACGAAGGGCAGCAGGTAGTGCAGGCTGAAGAAGCGGTTCAGCGTCGCGTTGCCAACAGCCGGCCCACCCAGAAGCCACGTCTGGATCGGCTCGCCGATGAACGGGATCGCGCCGAACAGCCCGGTAATCACCGTGGCGCCCCAGAACGACATCTGCCCCCAGGGCAGCACGTACCCCATGAAGGCCGTCCCCATCATCAGCAGGTAGATCAACATGCCGATGATCCACGTAATCTCGCGCGGGGCCTTGTAAGAGCCGTAGTAGAGCCCGCGGAAAATATGCAGATACACCGCAAGGAAGAACAGCGACGCGCCATTCATATGCAGATAGCGCAGCATGTGCCCGCCATTCACGTTGCGCATGATGTGCTCGATGC
>CAZOKA010000120.1:0-7267 GCA_964580265.1 uncultured Rhodobacterales bacterium
GAGTTTCCATCCAGCAGGTTCACGTCCGATCGAATCATTCGCAAGCCATAGACCAGAAAACTGGCAACCGCATGAAACTGACGAATCCCATGCACCGAAACGCGCGGCGCGGCGGTGATGAGGCGGACCGCCTCGTCAAAGGCGGCGCTGTCGAAACCTTCGACAAAACGGTCGATATTGGCCTGGTTTTCACGGCATAGCTGCGTTGCCCTGACCCGGCTGGGGGCATCGCCGCTTTCCAACGCTGCACGGGCCTGCCGGGTGTAGAACGCCCCCGGCGCCGTCATGGATGCGCTGAGCAGCACCTCCTGGAACGCGGCAAAGCCGGAATACCCAAGCGTCCGCGCCAACCGCGTTATTGTTGAGGGATTCACCTCGAGTCGCGCAGCCAGAGCGGTAATCGATAGCAACGCCGGATCGCCCTGAAGATCCAGGATTCGGCCAAGCGCCGTGCGCGCCTTGGGGCCAAGCACGATATCGGATTCGCCGCGCGCTATGCGCAGCATCAGATCGCGCAACCCCGCAACCGTGTCCGGTGCGTCAGGCGAGTTGCTGTCCGCCCGAATAGGCGGGGTTTTCCGAGATACGGTCATAAACTGTCCACTCCACCCCCTGTTGTCCAACAAGAACGACGGAGGTCGCAAGCGTATTCTCGCAATCGGGGTCATCGGGATCATCCCTGCGGATCGGCAGCCCCCCACCGCCGGTGTCGCGCAAGATCGCCAGTGGCGCAACATCCGAGCGAGTAACGAGCGCATCTCCACGCGCCTGGCGATCGCGCGAAGACCGGGTTACCGTTTGCGGCGCATCAAGATGCAGCGCATGATTGGCGTGCACCATTGGCTGCACGACCTCGCTAATGGCGGGGGTGCCTGTGCCGAACTCGACACTGACAATCCGCCCGGCTCCGGCCTGCGCAAGCGTGAAGTGAAAACCACCGCTTTGCGGCGCGGCGCCGAGAGTCTCGAGAGCCGCGTCAATACCCACAGCTTGCAATACGGCGCGACCCAATACCATGCGCGGCATTCGCGGTGTGATCGCCGACAAGCGCAGGTTGTTGACGGCCTGCACCATGCCGCCCGCGGTGACGGCGAAAGTGTGTCCCGGCAGCGAACCGGGATAGCAAAACGCAATGAACCCGGGGGCATCGTCCGGTTGGACCTCGGCCATGAAACAAGCGCCGCGAAAGAACGGCAGGCCATCCTCGTTGTGGGCAATGACAGATTCTGCGCCCGGAATCGCGATGGTGGTACACCCATCAGGCACGCTGGCCAGCAAATCCCCTCTACAGTTCCACGCCACCACATCCATAACGGGCAGATCGAGGCCTTCGGCCATGCCCTGTAATTCACACCAGATATCAGGAAAGGTGGCGCGCGTCTCGCGCGCCAACTCTGCCACGCGGGCACGCAGGCGCGGCGAGTTCACCGATTTCCAGATATCGGACGCAAGCAGGTCGCTATGTACCGCCGCACGCCCGGCATGACCCAAGGCATAACCGACCTCGTCGGGCTTTCCCGTCGCGCGAACCCAGCCCAGATCGCGGGGGGTCTCATTCGACATGTTGCAGGAAGTCCTTCATCCGTTCGTTTGGCGGGGTGTCGATCACGTCGCGCGGGGTGCCATCGACCGCAATCTTGCCATGTTCCATGAAGATCAATCGCGTGCCGACCTGTTTGGCAAAGCTCATCTCGTGGGTGACGACGACCATGGTCATCCCCTCCTGCGCCAGCGCCCGCATGACGTTCAGCACTTCCTGCTTCAACTCTGGATCAAGCGCCGATGTCGGTTCGTCGAACAGCATGACCTTGGGCTTGATCGCCAGAGCGCGCGCAATTGCGACGCGCTGCTGTTGTCCCCCGGACAGTTCGGCAGGGTAGTGGCCCGCCTTGTCCGCCAAACCAACCTTGTTCAGTAATTCCTGCGCCTGCGCGCGGGCATCGTTTCGGGACAGTCCGCGGACCTTCTGTGGACCGAAGGCGACGTTTTCCAGCGCGGTAAGCTGCGGAAACAGGTTAAATTGCTGAAACACCATGCCCGCCTCTTGCCGGATTTCACGCAATTTTCTTGCACCTGAAGTGACGCTTATACCGTCAATTACCAGGTCACCGCCGGTGATCATTTCAAGTCCGTTTATGCAACGAAGCAGCGTTGATTTACCTGATCCGGAAGGACCGACCAGCACGACGACTTCACCCTCGTCAATCGACAGCGTGACCTCGTCCAGCACCTTCAGCGGGCCAAAGTGCTTGGAGGTATTTCTAAACTCGATAATGCTCATAGGATTCTCATCCGTTTCTCGACGGTACGCAAGATAAGGCTCAGACTGCCAGTCATGATCAGGTAGATCACCGCGACGGCCGACCATATCTCGACCGCACGAAAATTGGCCGCCATGATCTCTTGCCCGGTTCGGGTCAATTCGCCCACGCCGATCACGATGAACAGCGACGTGTCCTTGAGGCTGACGATAAACTGGTTGCCAAGCGGCGGAATCAGTCGGCGGAATGCCAACGGCCCGACGATATAGGTCAGCACCTTCCAGTATGGCAGCCCGATCGCCAACCCCGCCTCGGTCAGACCTCGACCGATGGACAGGAATGCACCACGCACGATTTCTGCAATGTAAGCCCCCGCATTGACAACAATAGCCAGCACCGCTGCCGTCATCGGGTCGATCCTCAGATCGGCCAGGACCGGCAGCGCAAAATAGAGAAACATCACCTGAACCACGATAGGCGTGCCGCGGATCACCTCGATATAGACAAAGGCGATCGAGTTGAGGATACGCCCCCCGTAAGCACGCATCAGCCCTGCGAGGGTGCCCAGCACGAGGCCCCCAACAAGGCCGGCAAGCGTGATGTAGAGAGTTGTCCTGGCCCCCGCGGCAAGTTGCGGCAGGTAGTCCAGGATGACGGACCAGTCCGTTTCCATGGCGGATTCCTTTATGAATGGGGCGGGCACGCTGGCGTCCGCCCCCGTTTGTCGCGCGATCAGTTGGACGGTGCGGAACCGAACCACTTTTCGAAGATGGCATCATAACGGCCATCGGCACGCATTTTGGCGAGCGCTTCGTTCACCGGGCCGACAAGTTCGCTGCCCTTGGGAAAGCCGATGCCATATTGATGGGCCATCATTTGCGTTCCAACTGCCTTGACCTGTCCGTTACCGGCCTTGGCGATATAGTAAAGTACGTTTGGCGTATCGTGCATGGCGGCATCGACGCGCCCGGTGCGCAGTTCCAGGTAGGCATTGTCGATGTTGGGAAATTTGCGAAGCTTGGTGCCGTCAAAATTTTCTTCGGCATAGTCAGAGGCGGACGTGCCCGTCTTTACCGCGAGGGTCTTGCCCTTCAGATCCGCGGGACTCGAGACATCGCTATCGCTGGGAACCATCAGAAGAAAGCCACTGTCATAGTATCCATCAGAGAAATCAATGACTTCTTCGCGCGAGGGCTTGATCGTGATGCCGGCCAGCGCCACGTCCACCTGCCCGGTCTGAAGGGCGGGAATGATGCCGTTGAAATCCATCGGCCTCAATTCGTATTCGATGCCAAGCTCTTCGGCGATGGCATCCCACATGTCGATGTCGAAGCCGGTGTATTCACCGTCCTGCTTGAACTCGAACGGAACAAAGGCCGTATCCGTGGCGACAACGACGTCTTGCGCGGCCGCGATGCTGGCTGAGACCGCGAAGGCGGCGGCAGCAGCGATTCTGTATAGAGGTTTCATTTCAACTCCCGTGTTGTAAATCGTTGTTCATCGAGCCGGGCTTCACCTGCCTCGATAAGCAAAAAGTTTTGCATATGGATTAGTAAAATGCAAATCTTTTGCGCAAAGCGTGCGAGACCCCACAGGAGATACCAATATGTTGATGTCACAAATCCGTATTCATGATCATGCGCAGGCTATGGCGGACCCAGTCATCGCCATGGCTTGATGGAGATTGACCACATGACACCCCTGCCCCGGCTGATGGTCGCCCCCAATGGTGCGA
This sequence comes from uncultured Rhodobacterales bacterium, assembly GCA_964580265.1. Lineage (GTDB taxonomy): Bacteria > Pseudomonadota > Alphaproteobacteria > Rhodobacterales > Rhodobacteraceae > Sediminimonas. Next base: position 3,997 of record CAZOKA010000120.1, read on the forward strand.
CACGAAACAAGGCGGATCACCCGGCCCTGCCGATTACGATCGCCGAGATCATTGAAACCGCACGTGCCTGTCATGTGGCGGGTGCGGACGGACTGCACGCGCATGTGCGCGACGAGTTGGGGCAACACGTGCTGGATGCCGGGCTTTACCGGGAACTGTTGGACGAGATGGCGCTTCAGGTTCCCGGCCTGCCAGTCCAGATCACGACCGAGGCGCAGGGCCGCTATACCCCAGCAGAACAGCGCGCGCTGGTCCGGGCGGTGCGTCCGCGCATGGTCTCGATCGCCCTGCGAGAAATGCTGGCCGATAGCGACACCCAAGCGGTAGCGCGGTTCTACGACGAAATCACAGAAGCAAAAACCTCGGTGCAGCACATCCTGTACGACATGCCCGACGTCGAACGGCTGGCCTGCGAGATCTCGCATGGCATGCTGGGCAACGAACCGATTGCCGTCTTGCTGGTTCTTGGGCGATATGCCGATGGCAAGCGCGCGGTTCCCGCCGATCTGAACCCGATGCTGGCAACTCTTCGAGCACTGCTTCCGGGCGCAGATTGGGCGGTTTGCGCCTTTGGACCGCGAGAAACCGATTGCCTGCTGCACGCACACACCATGGGCGGCAAACTGCGCGTGGGGTTCGAAAACAATCTGGCGGGCCGGGACGGCCGCATCGCGCCCGACAATGCCTCGCGAGTCGCCGAAGTGGCGCGGCTGACCGGGCTGGCAACTACTTCGTCAGGATGAGCTTGCCCGCTCGTGTGATACGCAACGTGTAGCGTTGCTCATCCAGCACGATATGGGCGGTCTGCGCGCCGCCGGTAAGCGTGCGCGCATCATGCACCGGACACGCCGCGCCACCTGATAGAGACGCATCAGCCACCGAAGCGCTGACAGAGGGGGACATGGAACGGGCATCATGGCGACTCATGGGCGGGCCTCGATCCGGTCAAGAAGGTGATCGATCCAGGCTTCGGACATCAACCCGGCTTGCGGGGCCAACGCGAACAGGTCGCGCCAAGGAACTGCCGTGCCATGGCGCGATACAGAAGGGTGATTTATCGTCAAAGGTTGGGCATTTACGGTCATCGGTTTTACTCCGTGTCGAGAAAAGCGTGCCGGGCTGCCCCTGGATCGGGATGGCTGGGTTGCCTTATTTCTTACTTAATCTATCAGGTATGTCAAACATGTTTCATCACACTTCGCACAGACCCCGCACACGCGCACGTGACCATGCGTGGCTTGACCTCGGCGTAGCGGGCGCCCATTGGTCGCGGATAGGTGTCTGGTGCCTGGTGCGACCGGGCGATAGACTGTGTATCAGTCTCCAGAGGTTCCAAAAGGAGCGTTGTGCATGACCCGATCATCGGCCCTGACGCGCGCAGCGATGCTATTTGTTGTGTTGATTTTGGCGGCCACCGCACAGCATGCGGGTGCGGCGCAGTCCGACGCTATTTCCCGCAATACGCTGGATGCACGGTTGATCACTGTCGAAAATGGCGTCACCTCCGGGACTGGGACGCTATCGGCTGGACTGGCGATTGATCTGCGCTCTGGCTGGCATGCGTATTGGCGCGCGCCGGGCGAGGTGGGATTGCCGCCCGAGATCGACTGGCATGACTCTGAAAATGTTGCTTCGGCTGAAATTCTGTGGCCTGCACCCACGCGGTTCCGCGCTTTTGGAATCGAGAATTTCGGCTATGAGAACGACCTGGTCCTCCCCATAAACATCCGGCTGACTGAACCGGGCACCACCGCACGATTGAACGCGCAAGTATCGTTGCTGGTGTGCTCCGACATCTGTGTACCCGAGCAATTCGCACTGACGCTCGTAGTGCCGGGCGGCACTGGCGGTGTCGATCAGGATGCGGCGGCACTGATAAGCGAATGGGCCGCCAAGGTGCCGGACGATGGCGGGCCAAGTGGCCTGTCAGCGGGCGTCGTGGCGTTTGACGCCGGACAAGAGGCCCTCATCGTCACGGCCCATAGCGTGACGCCTTTCGACGCGCCGGACGTGTTTCCGGAACTCGACGCGTTTCCCCAGGCAGCATTCGGGCGCCCCGATATTCGGCTGGGGGATGGCGGCAGGATGATGTGGGCGCGCTTGCCCGTCCTGACCGAAGCAGTGACGCAGGCAGAACAACCTCCAGATTTGCGTTTGACTGTTACAGACAGGAATCGGGCAGCTACCTTTCGCCTTCAGGAGACGGATCAGGCCCCGCCGCCTCCATTTGCCCTGACCCAGGTCATACCGGGGATCGGGCAGTTGTTTTGGATCGCGGCACTCGGTGTTCTGGGCGGTCTGATCCTGAACGTGATGCCCTGCGTGCTGCCCGTTCTGTCGATCAAGCTCAGTTCGGCGGTCAAGAACCATGGGGCGCATCCCAACCGGGTGCGCAGCGGCTTTCTCATGTCTGCGCTCGGGGTGCTGGCCTTCATGTGGACCTTGGCAGGCGCTACACTAACAATGCGGGCATTAGGGCTTTCCGTCGGGTGGGGGCTGCAATTCCAGAACCCCGTATTCTTGGCGCTGATGATCGTGATTCTGACTGTTTTTGCAGCTAACCTTCTGGGGTTGTTCGAGATTTCTCTGCCGTGGAGTTGGCAGTCGCGGCTCAGCCGCGCCGATGGTAGCCCCGGCTATATGGGCGACTTTGCCACCGGTGCCTTTGCGGCGGTACTGGCCACTCCCTGCTCGGCACCGTTCCTGGGTACGGCTGTGGCCTTTGCGCTGGCAGGGCGCGCGGTGGACGTGGTCGTGATTTTCACAGCAATGGGGCTTGGCCTGGCCCTGCCCTATCTGTTGGTCGCCGCACGGCCGGCACTGATCAAGCGACTGCCAAGACCAGGTCGCTGGATGGTGGCCCTGAAGATGGTGTTGGGGGCACTGCTGGCGCTGACGGCACTGTGGTTGTTCTGGGTGCTCGACGGGGTAGCGGGGCCATGGGCAGTGCTCTCGGTCGCGGCGCTGATGGCAATTGCCGTGGCGCTGCTGACACTGAGGCTACCCGGGCTTGCACCGGGCCTTCGCGCCGCCGGGCTGGGCATGGTGACCTTGGCCGCGCTGGCTGCGCCGGCACTGGTCCCGCCCCCCGCTCCCATGCAAGTGGCGACAACCGGAACGACACAATGGCAGGCATTTGACCGGGCCGCGATCGCGCGCCATGTGGCCGCCGGCAAGACGGTATTCGTGGATGTGACCGCCGATTGGTGCCTTACGTGCAAGGCCAACAAGGCGCTGGTGCTGGACCGTGCGCCGGTGGCCGACGCATTGC
>CAZOKA010000121.1:0-7184 GCA_964580265.1 uncultured Rhodobacterales bacterium
TATCCTTTCCGAGGCTCAGAATGAAAGAAATTCGGCCATTGCGCCAGCGGCCAGAGCGTCGCAGTCGCTGGGCAGCAGGATCAGGCCATCGGCCTCGCGGATCTGGTTGACGCGGGCGGAATGGGTTTGCGCCGGGCAGGATACCACCTCGATCCCGTCGGCATCGTGGCCCGCGATCCGGGCCGGGCGATATTCGCAGCGGCCGGGCTTGTGCGTGAGTGCATCGGCCAGGCGGACATGGCGCAGCGGTACATGCGCCCGCGCGCGGCCCTGCATCCGCGCCACCATGGCCCGCCCGAACACCTGCCAGATCACGAAGGCCGAAACCGGGTTGCCCGGCAGGCACAGGACGGGCGTGCGCCCCAGCCGCGCCGCCATCACCGGTTTGCCCGGCTTGATCGCCGCACCCGCCAGCGTGATTTCGGCCCCGAGGGCGCGGAGCGCGGGTTGAACGTGGTCACGATCTCCCACCGATGCGCCGCCGCTGGTGATGATCATGTCCACCTCGCCGCCCAGGGCCGCGAGCGCCTTTTCCAGCGCGGCGCGGGTGTCGGGAACATGCGCAACCCGGTCGATGGTGCAGCCCGCCTCGGCCAAGGAGGCGGTCAGCATCGGGGTGTTGATGTCCCAGATGCCGCCATCACCGAGCGGCGCGCCTGCCTCGCACAGCTCGTCCCCCGTCAGGACAAGCCCGATACGCGGCACCGGCGCCACCGTCACCGTGCCCGCACCGGCGGCGGCGCAGGCGGCAATATCGCGCGGGCCAAGGCAGGTGCCAGCGGGGACCACCGGCGCGCCCCTGGTCAGATCCTCGCCGCGGCGGCGGATGTTGGCACCGCGCCGCGGGGGCGTGGGCACGTGGATGCCGTCCGGCCGCACCTGCACGGCCTCTTGCATGACGACGGTATCGGCGCCTTCGGGCACCGGGGCGCCGGTGTAGATGCGCATCGCCCTGCCCTCGCGCAGGTGCGCCGGCCTGCCGCCTGCCGCCGCGACGCCATCAAGCGGCAGCGCCGCGCCATCGGCCAGATCGGCATGGCGCAGCGCGTAGCCATCCATCCCGGAGGTGTCGAAACGCGGCATGGCGATTGCGGCACACACATCGGCGGACAACACGCGCCCATGCGCCCCGGAAAGCGGCACGGAGCACGCCGGTTCCAGCGCCCTGACGCATGAAAGCGCGGCATCAAGAGCGGCGGGAACCGAGGGCAGCGCGTCTTGCCCTTCGTCGCAACTGCAGGCGGGCGTTTCGAGCCGGTCGAATACGGTCATTGGGCTGCGTCCTTTTGTGCGGGGCCGTGCGCGATCGTGCAATGCAGGTCGCGCAACAGGCCATCTTCTATCCCGTAGATCAGGCCATGAACCGCCACGGTCGCGCCGCGCGCCCAGGCCCGTTGCAGGATCGGCGTTTCGGCAATGCGGCTGACCCCTTCTATCACGTTCAGCTCGGACAGGCGATCGCGCCGCGCCTCGGCGTCGCCGGCGCGGGCCAGGTCGATGGCATAGCTGCGCGCCAGCCGGCGGATCGGTTCCAGCCAGTGATCGGCCAGGCCGTGGGGCATGTCCTCGGTCGCGGCGCGCACGCCGCCGCAGCCATAATGACCGCAGACGATGATTTCGCGGATATCGAGGGTGTCCACCGCGAATTCCAGCGTTGACAGAAGGTTCATGTCGGCGCTGTGCACCACGTTCGCCACGTTGCGGTGTACGAACACCTCGCCGGGATCGAGCCCCGCGACGACGTTGGCCGGCACGCGGCTGTCGGAGCAGCCGATCCAGAAGAACTCGGGCGCCTGGTGCGTGGCCAGCCGCGCGAAATAGCCCGGCTCGCGCGCGCGGCGCGTTGCGGACCAGTCGCTGTTGCGCTTGAGCAGGTTGGCCAACATCGGTTTTCCCTTCAGTCGTCATCGACACCGCGACGCGCCTGCATCCGGTGGCGCAGACGCTTGAGATCGCGGGCATTCAGATAGGCCCTTGCCAGTGGCAGGACCACGGCATTCTCGACAAGGAGGTGCCGGCGTTCAAGATCGGCGAAGGCCTTCAAGGCGGCTGCTCGCGGGGGATCGGGGGCAGTGTTGTCGGTTATCATCCATTCCAGGATGGCGATCACGCCGGGCCGGGCCGCCGCGATGTCGCGGTGATCCCGCGACAGACGGTCAAGCGTGCCTTGCAGGTCGGCATCATCCGGTGCGCGGCGACGGAGAAGTGGGAAAAGATCCTCTTCCTCGTCGCGGGCATGGTTTGGCAGAACCCCGCGGATATAGGCGCGCGCCGACAGGGCCAGAACCGGCTGCGCCCTGTCGGAACTGGCCAGCGCATCGAGATGGCCGCACACCTCGCGCAGGTGCATGTGCTCGTTCGCCAACCCGTCCAACGGGTTGTCCGGCAGCACCAGTGCAAAACCTGCCTGCGCTCTCATGTCCGAGGTGCGCGCCATCTCGTTGCCTTTCGCCTCATGCGGCCATCGGTGGCAGCCCCGCGATGTCGGCCTGCTGCATCAGCTCGGCCACGAAGGCGCGCGCGGCCACGGACCAGCGGACCTTCTCCATCGCGTCCGCGATCCCGGTGCGGGCCGCCTCGAACGGGAGTACCGTCCCCTCGGCCAATGCATCGAGCCGGATCACGTGCCAGCCGTGGCGGCTCAGAACCGGGGCTTGCGTGATCTCGCCCTCGTGCATGGTGCGCAAGACGCGCTCGAACTCGGGCACGGCATCGCCCGGACGCATCTGTCCCAGTCGCCCGCCCTGCGCGGCGCTGGCGCAATCGCTGCTATCCCTGGCAAGCTGCGCGAACAACTTGGGCGTGGCATTTGCCTGCGCGGCAATTTCCTTGGCGCGCAGTTCGGCTGCGGCGCGCTCATCGGCGTTGCGCGGATCACATTCGATCAGGATGTGCGACACTTCCCACAGGGGCGGCGAGCGAAAGCGCGCCGGGTCACGGTCGTATTCGGCGCGCAGTTCGGCGTCGGTCGGGGCCTCTACCGTCAGTTGCGCCTCAAGAAGGCCCCGGATCAGGGCCTCCTCCTCGGTTTCCGTGCGGCCGGGCGCCAGATCCTGCGGGCTGGCGGTCAGGCCGCGGCGGCGCGCCTCTTGCAGCAGCAGGGTGCGCACCGCCATCGCGTGCGCGGCCTTGCGCCAGGCGATGCCGGGTTTGCCGGCGGGGGCATCATGGTTTTGCGCCTCGTTGGCGATGGCGGTGTGCGGCACCGCCTCGCCATTGACGATCAGGTCAGGGAACAGGGCTTGTGTCATTGCTCACTCCGCCGGTTCGTTGCCACGCCGCGGCGCCTGCCGGCGCGAGCGGACGATCTGGTAGCCGGGGCGCAGCGTGACGTACCGGATCGGCACCGACAGCATGTGCACCAGTCGCGTGAACGGGAACACCAGGAAGATCGTCAGCCCCAGGAACAGGTGCAGCTTGAACACCAGCGCGACATCCTCGATGTAGCTGGCCGCCGCCCCGTCGAAGGTGAAGATGCCCTGCGCCCAGGCCATGAACTTGACCATCTCTTCACCGTCGAGGTGCCCCAGCGACACCACGATCGTGAACATGCCCAGCACCAGTTGCGCCAGCAGCAGCGCCAGAATCGCAATGTCCCAGAAGCTGGATGTCGCGCGAATGCGCGGGTCGGTCCAGCGGCGGTGGAACAGCATTCCGCCGCCCACCAGCGCCATGACCCCGGCCACACCGCCGGCCAACACGGCAAGCAACTGCTTGGCACCGTGGGTGATACCCAGCATGTCGAACACCCAGATCGGCGTCAGCAGGCCGAAGAGGTGGCCCAGGAAGATAATCAACACGCCGACGTGAAACAGGATCGAGCCGAGCACGAGCTGCTTGCGCCTGAGCAGTTGGCTGGACGAGGTTTTCCACGTGAAAGGGTCGCGTTCATACCGCGCGACAGAGCCGACAAGCAGCACCGAAAGCGCGATATATGGGTAAGTTCCGAACAGAAATTCGTGCATCTGAGCCTCCATCACTCGGCCGTGTGGGCCGATGTTGCCCGCGCCGCCGGGCCGGGTATGTCCATATTCGCCAGCATGTCGCGGACCTGCGGGCAGCCTGCGTTCGGGTCGGGGCCGAACAGCACCTCGCTTTCCTCCCATACGGCATCGAGCGCCTCCAGGTCGGTCGGGTCGTCTTCTGGCTGATCCAGCAGTTCGGCCACCGCATCGCTATCGGCATCAGCGTCGGCCAGTTGCAGAAGGGCCGCGAACACGGACGCATAGGCACTGTCACGCCGGACAAGCCGGGTTTTCAGGGCCTCGAAGATATGCGCCGCATCCGCAAGCACCTCCCGCCCCTCGCCCAAGGGACGCAAGGCGAGGAACTCCAGAAGAACGGGCAGGTGATCGGGCAACTCGGCGGTCGCCGGGTCGAACCCGGCGTCGCGGTAGGTTTCCACCAGGCTGACCATCGCGCCGCCCCTGTCCCGGCTTTCACCGTGGACATGCTCGAACAGGTTCAGCGACAGACTGCGCGAGCGATCGAACAGCATCACGAACCGTTCCTGCAGGTCGTAGATGTCATCACCTTGCAACGACGACACCAGCGGGCGCAAATCGCGCCGCGCCGCCGCCGTCAGCCGCGATTCGGCGGCAAGAACGCCGCCGATCTCGGGCATGGCCTGCTGCAACTCCTCGGTCGGGTAGCTGAGCAGCAATGACAGGGATTTGAGTGTGCGGTCCATCATTGCACCTCCGCCGGCATCTTGAGCGGTTTCTTGGAGCCGCCGAACAGCGACCCCTTGGAAATACCGCTGGAGCAGCCGTTGCCATCGGTAAAGCCGCAGCCGCCTTTCAGATCGTAGGCCTCTTCGACCTGTTCGCGGTGCGTGGTAGGGATGACGAAGCGATCCTCGTAATCGGCCAGCGCCATGATCTTGTACATGTCCTCGATCATGCGGCCGGTCAGGCCGACGCGCTCGGCGATGGCCTCGTCCTGCACGCCTTCGATCGACTTGGCGCGCATGTAGGCACGCATCGCCAGCATCCGTTCCAGCGCCTGGGCGACCGGGGCCTCGTCCCCGGCGGTCAGCATGTTGGCGAGGTAGCGCAGCGGAATGCGCAAGGAGCGCACGTCGGGCATGGCGCCGTCGGTGCCAAGCGCGCCCGCCTCGGCCGCATTCTGAATGGGCGACAGCGGCGGCACGTACCACACCATCGGCAGTGTCCGGTATTCGGGGTGCAGCGGGAAGGCCACCTTCCATTCCATCGCCATCTTCCAGATCGGGCTTTCCTGTGCGCCCTTGATCCAGTCCTCGGGGACACCATCGGCGCGGGCGGCGGCGATGACCTCGGGGTCGTTGGGATCAAGGAACACGCCAAGCTGCGCATCGTACAGGTCCGCCTCGGCCTCGGTATTGGCGGCCTCGGCGATCTTGTCGGCATCATAGAGCATCACGCCCAGATACCGGATGCGCCCCACGCAGGTTTCCGAGCACACGGTCGGGTTGCCGGACTCGATCCGGGGATAGCACAGCGTGCATTTCTCGGATTTGCCGGTGGACCAGTTGTAATACACCTTCTTGTAGGGGCAGCCCGACACGCACATGCGCCAGCCGCGGCATTTTTCCTGGTCGATCAGGACGATACCGTCCTCTTCGCGCTTGTAGATCGCGCCCGATGGGCAGGACGCGGCGCAGGTGGGATTGAGGCAATGCTCGCACAGGCGCGGCAGGTACATCATGAAGGTGTTCTCGTACTCGCCGTAGATCTCCTTCTGGATGCCCTCGAAGTTGTAATCCTGGCTGCGCTTCGAGAATTCACCGCCAAGGATTTCCTCCCAGTTTGGCCCTTTTTCGATCTTCTCCATCCGCTCGCCGGTAATCTTGGAGCGGGGCCGCGCGGTGGGGAACGCCTCCATCGCGGGGGCGCTTTTCAGGTGGTCGTAATCGAAATCGAACGGCTCGTAGTAGTCGTCGATCTCGGGCAGGTCGGGGTTGGCGAAAAGGTTCGCCAGTATCCGCCACTTGCCGCCCTGCTTGGGCTGCAACTTGCCCGAGCGGGTCCGTACCCAGCCGCCGTTCCAGCGCGCCTGGTTTTCCCAGTCGCTCGGGTAGCCGGTGCCGGGCTTGGTTTCGACGTTGTTGAACCACGCGTATTCGACGCCATCGCGGCTGGTCCAGACGTTCTTGCAGGTGACGGAGCAGGTGTGACACCCGATGCATTTATCGAGGTTCAGCACCATGCCGATTTGCGCACGCACTTTCATTCCGCGGCCTCCTTTTCGGTCGCTTCGTGGTCGAGCCAATCGACCTTTTTCATTTTCCTGACGACGACGAACTCATCGCGGTTGGCGCCCACGGTTCCGTAGTAGTTGAACCCGTAGGATTGCTGCGCGTAGCCGCCGATCATGTGGGTAGGCTTGAGCACCGTGCGCGTGACCGAGTTGTGGATGCCGCCGCGCAGGCCGGTCTTTTCCGATCCCGGCGTGTTCACGATCTTTTCCTGCGCGTGATACATGAACACCGTACCCTCGCGCATGCGCTGCGACACCACCGCCCGCGCCGTCAGCGCGCCGTTGACGTTGTAGGCCTCGATCCAGTCGTTATCCTCGATCCCGGCTTTTCGCGCGTCCACCTCGGACAGCCACACCACCGGGCCGCCCCGGTTGAGCGTGAGCATCAGCAGGTTGTCGGAATAGGTCGAGTGGATGCCCCATTTCTGGTGCGGGGTGATGAAGTTCAGCACCAGGCTGTCACCGTCATCCTGCACGCCCTTGGTGATGGTCTTGAGATCCACCGGAGGACGGTAGGACACGAACCCCTCGCCGAACGCACGCATCCACAGGTGATCCTGGTAGAGTTGCTGGCGCCCCGTCAGGGTGCGCCACGGGATCAGCTCGTGCACGTTGGTGTAGCCGGCGTTATAGCACACCTCCTCGCTTTCGATCCCCGACCATGTGGGCGAGGAAATGATCTTGCGCGGCTGTGCGGCGATATCGCGGAACCGGATCTTCACATGCTCCTGCCCGCGGGCCAGGTGCGCGTGTTCGCGCCCCGTTGCCTTGGTCAGTTGGTCCCAGGCCTTGACGGCAACCTCGCCGTTGGTTTCGGGCGCCAGCATCAGGATCACCTCGGTCGCGTCGATGTCCGTCTCGATCCTGGCGCAGCCCTTGGCCGGGCCATCCAGCTTGACACCGTTCAGATCGCGCAGTTCCTGCACCTCGTGCTTGGTATCCCA
>CAZOKA010000122.1:0-7084 GCA_964580265.1 uncultured Rhodobacterales bacterium
CCTTTTCTGCCTACCGCCAGCAATGGACTGGCAATATCCGTGGTGACATCCTTGCCGGCCTTGTTGTCGCCCTCGCCCTGATCCCCGAGGCAATCGCATTTTCGATCATTGCTGGCGTTGACCCAAAGGTAGGCCTCTATGCGTCATTCTCGATTGCGGTACTGATTGCCATTACCGGAGGGCGTCCGGGGATGATCTCGGCGGCAACGGCGGCTACTGCCGTCCTAATGGTAACTTTGGTCAAGGATTACGGGCTACAATACCTCTTGGCGGCCACGGTTCTGGCCGGTTTGCTGCAAATCGTTGCGGGCTTGCTAAAGTTGGGATACGTGATGCGCTTCGTGTCACGCTCGGTCATGACAGGTTTCGTCAACGCATTGGCGATCCTGATTTTCATTGCGCAACTGCCCGAACTTGATCCCCGAGCGGTGCCAATACTGACATATGCACTGGTGGCCGCAGGACTGGCCATCATATACCTTTTCCCACAAATCACACGCGCTGTGCCCGCGCCACTGGTAGCAATCGTGGCCTTGACAGTGGTCGTGATGCTGTTCGGTTGGGATGTGCGCACGGTTGGCGACATGGGGCAGTTGCCGGACACACTGCCGGTCTTCCTTTTGCCGGAAGTACCACTAACGTTCGAAACGCTCGCGATCATCTTTCCTTACTCTGTTGCCGTTGCCGTCGTGGGCCTGCTGGAAAGCCTGATGACCGAGCAGATCGTCGATGACCTGACCGACACGAACAGCGACCGCAACCAGGAATGCATCGGGCAAGGGCTTGCCAACACTGCGACAGGTTTCATCGGTGGGATGGCAGGGTGCGCAATGATTGGCCAGTCGATCATCAACGTCAAGTCCGGCGGACGTGGAAGGCTATCGTCTTTTTCGGCGGGGGCATTTCTTTTGTTCATGGTTGTAGTGTTGGGTGATCTGGTCGCGCAGATCCCGATGGCGGCGTTGGTCGCGATCATGATCATGGTGGCCATAGGTACATTTTCATGGTCCTCTCTGCGCAATCTGCGTGATCACCCCCGCTCCAGTTCGGTCGTCATGCTGGCAACAGTTTTCTTCGTCGTGTATACGCACAACCTTGCCATCGGCGTGCTGGTCGGCGTTCTTTTGTCGGGGATATTCTTTGCAGGCAAGATCGCACAACTTTTCGCCGTGAGCAGCACGATCACATCAGACGGGCGTCACCGCACCTACCGGATCGAAGGGCAGTTGTTTTTCGCCAGCGCCGAAGACTTCATGAAAGCATTCGACTTTCGTGAGGCGCTGGAAAAAGTCACGCTCGACGTCAGCCGTGCGCATATCTGGGATATTTCTTCGGTCGCGGCCTTGGACATGGCCGTACTCAAGTTCCGCCGCGAAGGTGCCGCGGTGGATCTTGTAGGCATGAACGAAGCAAGCGAAACAATTGTTGACCGCCTGGCCATGCACGACAAACCGGGTGCCATGGATAAACTGATGGGCCACTGAAGGAGCATGACCTGATGACCAACAAGATACTGGCCCTGATCGATGGCTCGGCCTACTCTGAAAGCGTATGCCACCATGCGGCGTGGATCGCCAAGCGCACGGGCGCCGCAATCGAACTCTATCATGTACTTGGCCGTCGCGAGGCCCAAGGCGCCAGTGACCTGAGCGGCGCGATCAAGCTGGGTGCGCGCAGCCGCCTACTGGAGCAACTCAGTACACTTGATGAACAACGCGCCAAATTGGCACAGGCGCAAGGGCGCGCCATCCTTGAAGACGCCAAGGCATTGATTGAATCGCAGGGCATCAGCGACGTCGTAACCCGCTTGCGCCACGGTGATATCGTGGAAACCATAACCGAAAAAGAAGCTGAAGCCGAGATGATCGTAATCGGCAAGCGCGGCGAGGCGGCCGATTTCGCCAAACTTCACCTCGGCTCGAACCTGGAGCGGATTATTCGCGCCAGCCACAAACCGGTTTTCGTTGCCTCCCGCGCGTTTCAACCGGTACGCCGGGTGTTGATAGCCTTTGACGGGGGTGTTTCATCGATGAAGGCAGTTGACCACGTCGCGCGTGACCCGCTGTTTCGTGGCAATGAAGTCATGATCGTGACGGTTGGCACCCCTTCAGATAAAATGCACCAAGCACTGGAAGACGCTCGCGCGACTCTGGCTGCGGGCGGGCACGAAGCGCAGGCTCGTATCGTCGAGGGTCAGCCCGACTCCGTACTCGGCGACCTGGTAAAGAGCGAAAACATCAACATGCTGGTGATGGGGGCCTACGGGCACTCGCGCATCCGCAGTCTGGTCATCGGATCGACCACATCGGAAATGATCCGTACTTGCCTCGTGCCGGTCCTGCTGATGCGGTAAACCAAGGCATCAGCTATCGTCGCTGCCAACGTTTTGCGCGAATGCCTCCCGGAACTCAGCCTGCTTTTCCAGGCTCGCCGTGCTCTGATGCTGCGCTTTCCACTCTTCATACGGCATACCATAGAAAAGCTCGCGTGCTTCATCCTTGGTGATGCCGATTCCGCGCGCATCGGCGGCCTCCTGATACCAACGACTCAGGCAGTTGCGGCAGAATCCTGCCAAGTTCATCAGATCAATGTTCTGAACATCTTTGCGGTCCTGCATCAGGTGTTGCCTCAACCTGCGAAAGGCCGCCGCCTCAAGTTCGATTCGTGTCGCGTCATCCATCACCATTTCTCCTGCTGTCATAACCCTGTGCGCGCCAGCGTATCGGCCAGGATCGGGGCCAGGCGTTCGGCCCACGCTCTTTGATTAGTGGAATTCTCGATCAGGTCATTGCGCAGTTCAAGCAGGATATTGGGCCTCTGCCACGCCAGCGCGTGCCGCGCTATCGCATCTCCTGGCAGATGCCCACCATAGGGCTGATTATCCCCTACACATAAATCCGATTCCATGCGCAACCGCTCCATCACCGGCCGGGCCAGTCGCGTATCTGTCGCGTAGAGAATCCCGACATGCCATGGGCGTGGCGGACGTCCCTTCAGTTGCCGCGTAAAGCTGTGGACCGAGACAATGACCGTATCATCTCGCCGCGCAGCCAATTCCGCCAAAGCCGTGTGATAAGGCCGGTAGCAATCGTTCAAACGCTTTTCCAACTCCACTTTGTCGGCGGAGCGATTGCCCGGTATGATTGTTCCATCATAGAGCTTCATCAAAAGTGTCGGATCGTCTTCTCCGCGGTTCGGATCTATCACGAGACGGGAGAAGTTTGACAGGATCGCCGGAGAATCCAGCGCATCGGCCAACACTGTCGCAACCCCCGCAGCCCCTATATCATATGCGATATGGCGTGCCATATCGGCATCGGACAAACCAAGCGTGCCACCTCCGACGAAAGATGGAACAGTGTTGGCAGCATGGTCGCAGGTCACCAGCCAACGGCCGGGCCGATGCGTGCCAACCGTATGAAACGGATCATATGTCATGGAAATTCCCAATCCTTTTTGCTGGGATCTAGGGCAAGTAGAACCTGAATGGAACCATTGCCGAACTGGCAAAAATACGCGATAAGGCCGCCAAACGAGTGCGTTACCGCTAACACAGCCGACGACAGCCGCCGCAAGAAGGGATGACACCATGAGACGCTTCAGAAACGTAAAGATCGTAGCGACGCTCGGCCCGGCCTCGAACGATTACGAGATGATCAAGAAGCTGCACGAGGCAGGCGCTGACGTGTTCCGCTTGAACATGAGCCACGGCGACCAGAAGGAAATCCGAGCCAGGCACTCGATCATCCGACAAGTGGAGCGCGATCTGAACAGCACAATCGGCATCCTGGCCGACCTGCAAGGCCCCAAGCTGCGAGTTGGCACGTTCGCCAATGGTGAGGAGGAACTGGAGGAAGGCGCAACATTCAGGCTTGACCTTGAAGACGTGGCAGGCACGAAAAAGCGCGTCAACCTTCCTCACCCCGAAATCTTCGCAGCAATCGAGCCGGGTACCCGACTACTCGTCAATGACGGCAAGATTTCGCTCCGGGTCGATAGCTGCGGCCCCGATTTTGCCGATTGCGTCGTGGTCAACGGCGGCACAATTTCGAACCGTAAGGGAGTAAACGTGCCTGATGTGGTTTTGCCGCTGGCTGCCTTGTCAGTAAAAGACCGTAGCGATCTGGAATTCGTATGCAACCTGGGTGTGGACTGGCTGGCGCTGAGCTTTGTCCAACGGCCCGCCGATGTCGAGGAGGCCCGCACTTTGGTCGGGGATCGCGCGGCGATCCTGTCGAAGATAGAAAAACCCGCCGCTGTAAAATGCTTTGACGACATCCTCGCGGTCAGTGACGGAATCATGGTGGCGCGCGGCGACCTGGGGGTCGAGTTGCCGGTGCAGAACGTACCGCCAATTCAGAAACGGCTTGTGCGCAAATGCCGAGCGGCGGCAAAGCCGGTGATCGTCGCCACGCAGATGCTGGAATCAATGATCGAATCGCCAATGCCCACCCGCGCAGAAGTCTCGGACGTGGCCACCGCGATCTACGAGGGCGCCGATGCGGTGATGCTGTCGGCCGAGTCCGCAGCCGGGAACTACCCGGTCGAAGCCGTTACGACAATGGACAATGTCGCCCGCGAAGTTGAAGAGGATCCGACATACCGCGAAGTGATAGAGGCGAGCCGACGAGCCGATCGCACCTCGGTCGCTGATGGGATTGTCGCCGCTGCGCGTGAGATTGCGGAAACAACCGAAATCAGGGTAATCTGTTGCTTCACCCATTCCGGTACAACCGGTCTCTTGATCGCGCGGGAACGCCCCCGTGTGCCGATAATCGCGATGACCCCGGTACGTGGCACCGCCCGTCGCCTTGCGCTGACGTGGGGCGTCAATTGCGTGATCACCGACGAGTTGGAGCGGTTCAAGCAAGCTGTTGTCAGCGCCGCCCGCGCAGCGCGCGCCGATGGGTACGCCACAGAAGATGACCAGATCCTGGTAATTGCTGGAGTTCCCTTCAACGTGCCGGGAACGACCAACATCCTGCGTGTCGCCCCCTGTGCTGAACGATTGATCTATGCCTCCGATCCGGAGTAGCCTGTCTTACCCTCGATTGTCTGGGGAATGGCACCATGGATAATGATATCCTTCTCGTCACCGGCCTGATCCTGGCGGTTTTCGCGATCACATCGGCGATACGCTCCTACTCGGATGGCGAAACGCCGCGTGGCGCGATGGTGGTGATGCTGGCCGGGGGTGGCATGGTGGCTTGGGCCCTGACGCAGAACCCGGCAGGATACACGCTCCAGGATATTCCGCGCGCGTTCATACGGGTGTTGGCGATGATAATCGGCTAATCCCCCTTGTCAGCGCCCCCTACCCGGCGTATACGCCGCACTCGTCTGCGCGGCCGGCCCGAAGTGGCATGCCGAGTCGCGTAAATCCGAACCGATCTGAGAGGAGACGGAAATGCCCAAGATGAAGACCAAGTCGAGCTGCAAGAAGCGGTTCAAGGTGACGGCCTCCGGTCGCGTCCTTCACGCCCAGGCGGGTAAACGCCACGGCATGATCAAGCGCACCAAAAAGTTTATCCGCAACGCGCGCGGAACCACTGTCATGTCGGCCCCTGACGAGAAAATCGTCAAGTCGATGATGCCATACGACCGCTAAGGAGGCGCAGATATGTCCCGAGTTAAAGGTGGAACCGTCACCCATTCCCGCCACAAGAAGGTCGTCAAGGCCGCGTCCGGTTACTATGGCCGCCGCAAGAACACCTTCAAGGTGGCACGCCAGGCCGTCGACAAGGCCAATCAATACGCCACGCGCGACCGCAAGAACCGCAAGCGGAATTTCCGCGCGTTGTGGATTCAGCGGATCAACGCCGCCGTCCGCGCCCACGATGAATCGCTGACATACTCGCGCTTCATCAATGGCCTGTCGCTGGCTGGTGTCGAGGTGGACCGCAAGGTGCTTGCCGACCTGGCCGTGCACGAGCCCGATGCATTCGGCGCGATCGTTGATCAGGCCAAAGCCGCCCTCAACTGATCCGGGTAACACCGCAAACGTATTTGACGCGGGCCCTCCAAGGGTCCGCGTTTTTCATATTTGCGCCGTGGTCGGGCCGCCCACCCTTGCGCCCTGCGGCGCTTGTGGGTAGCAAGCCACGGAACCTGACGGAGTAAGCCATGGACGAGCTGCGGGATAAGTACATCACCGCCATCGCCAACGCCGCCGACGAGGCTGCGCTTGAAAACCTGCGCGTGCAGGCGGTTGGCAAAAAAGGTGAGATCAGCCTGAAGATGCGGGAACTTGGCCGCATGACGCCGGAGGAACGCCAGACTGCTGGTCCGGCGCTGAACGCGCTCAAGGACGAGATCAACTCGGCGATCGCGGCAAAACGCGCGGCGCTGGCCGATGCCGCGCTGGATGAGCGGCTTCGTGGTGAATGGCTGGATGTAACGCTCCCTGCGCGGCACAAGCGGCGCGGCACCGTGCACCCTGTCAGCCAGGTAACCGAAGAAGTGACCGCGATCTTCGCCGACATGGGGTTCGCCGTGGCCGAGGGGCCTCGCATCGATACCGATTGGTACAATTTCGACGCGCTCAACATCCCCTCGCATCACCCCGCACGCGCCGAGATGGATACGTTTTACATGCATCGCGCAGAAGGTGATGATCGCCCGCCACACGTGCTGCGCACCCATACCAGCCCGGTGCAGATCCGCACCATGGAGGCTCAGGGCGCGCCGCTGCGCATCATCTGCCCCGGTGGCGTCTACCGCGCCGATTACGACCAGACGCACACGCCGATGTTCCACCAGGTCGAAGGGCTGGCAATTGACCGGGACATTTCGATGGCGAACCTGAAATGGGTGCTTGAGGAATTCTTTGCCGCCTTTTTCGAGATCGACGGCATCAAGACACGGTTTCGCGCTTCGCATTTTCCCTTCACCGAGCCATCGGCAGAGGTGGATATCCAGTGTTCGTGGGTGGACGGGCAGTTGCGCATCGGCGAAGGCGACGACTGGATGGAAGTGCTGGGCTCGGGCATGGTGCACCCCAAGGTGCTACGCGCCGGCGGCATCGATCCGGACGAATGGCAGGGCTTTGCCTTCGGCATCGGGATCGACCGGCTGGCGATGCTGA
>CAZOKA010000123.1:0-7067 GCA_964580265.1 uncultured Rhodobacterales bacterium
GCGCGTCCGTCTGGGGGACGGAAGGTCGCAGGTTCGAGTCCTGCTAGCCCGACCATTTCAAAACAACGCTACCAAACAAACCCCTGCGGGGCGCAGCGCGCGGCGTTCATTCATGTACGAGGGCTTCAATGACCGGCGTCATCCCTTCCCAGACACTGCGCAAGATGGTTGATGACGGCCAAATCAGCGCCGAGCGCGCCATTCCCGCCGAGCAGGTGCAACCCGCCAGCCTCGATCTCAGGCTGGGCACCACCGCGTACCGCGTGCGCGCATCGTTCCTGGCCGGCGAAGGCGCAAGTGTTGCCGAGCGGCTGTCGCGCTTCGAGATGCACCGCGTCGATCTCAGCGCAGGCGCGGTCCTGGAAAAGGGATGCGTCTATGTCGTTCCTCTGATGGAGCACCTGGACCTGCCCGACACCATCCACGCGGTCGCCAACGCCAAAAGCTCGACAGGGCGGCTCGACATCCTGACACGCCTGATCACCGATGGCGGCGTCGAATTCGACAGGATACAGCCGGGTTATTCCGGCCCTCTCTATGCCGAGATATGCCCGCTGTCGTTCTCGGTGCTGGTGCGACCGGGCATGCGCCTGAACCAGGTGCGTTTTCGCGAAGGGCACGCCACGCTGCCCGATGCCGATCTGCGCGCCCTGCATACCGCCACGCCGCTGGTCGACGGGCCGGCCGTGATCGACGCAGGCCTGGGGTTTTCCGTGGATCTCTCGCCAAGCTCGGGCACCCTGGTGGGGTACCGCGCCAAGCCGCATACCGGCGTCATCGACCTGGACCTGATCGATCACTATCGGCCCGCGGATTTCTGGGAGGAGCTGCACAGCAGCGACGGGCGGATCATACTCGATCCCGGCGCGTTCTACATTCTGGTCAGCCGAGAGGCCGTGCATATCCCGCCCGCCTATGCCGCCGAAATGGCGCCCTACCTGGCCATGGTCGGGGAATTCCGGGTGCACTACGCGGGGTTTTTCGATCCCGGTTTCGGCCATGACGGTGCCGGCGGGCGCGGCTCACGCGGGGTGCTGGAGGTGCGCTGCCACGAGACGCCCTTCGTGCTGGAGCATGGGCAGGTCGTCGGTCGCCTCGTGTACGAGCATATGGCCACCGTCCCCGATCAACTCTATGGCGCGGGGATCGCCTCGAACTACCAGGGTCAGGGCCTCAAGCTCAGCAAGCATTTCGCGTCAGGTTGAGCCGTTCAAAACTTTCCCATCCGCCGCCCGATGCGCAGGCTCTGACGCGCGCGCTTGTTCATGCCCGGATCATTGTAGTCGCTGTTTTTCCCGCTCTTGGTCTGTGCATCGCCGTCCCCGGCCTGCCCTGACTTGCCCTTGCGGTTCGCGAACTTGTCGATGCCCGCGCTCATGCCCTTTTGCATGACCGTGCGCATCACCATGCGCACCACCATGTTGATGATCTGGTTGACGTTCATCTCGCACTCCTGTTTCGCCTCATGCACAAGGTAGCATCAAATTATGCTGATTTCAGGGCGTGTTAGCCAAAAATTCTGCCGCTAGCCCCACAAGCGCGCCAGCCGGCCCCAAAATGGCACAATCCCTTGCGTCACCACCGGCACCAGCAGCAGGCCAAGCGCCAGCCCCGCCAGCCCGTTCAGGGCAGCGCCGCCGAACCATTCCACCGTGCCCCGCACGGCCAGCGGCACCGCGTGGGCGGTCGCCTCAGCCAGATCATGCACCAGATGCGCCGGCCCGGCCAGGCCGAGCTGCTCCAACCCATGAGTGATGATCGCGCCGCCGACCCACAACATCGCCGCCGTGCCCACGATCGTCAGCGCCTTCAGCACACCGGGCATCGCCTTGACGATACCGCGCCCTGCCCCGCGTATCAGGCGCAGACGCCCGCCCTTGGCCATGTGCAGCCCCAAATCGTCCGCCTTCACGATCAGGGCCACACCGCCATAAACCACGACCGTGATCGCGATCCCAACCAGGGCCAGTGTGGCCGCCTCGACCCACAAGGTCGATTTCGGAATCTCCGCCAGCGCGATGGTCATGATCTCGGCCGACAGGATGAAATCCGTCTTGATCGCGCCAGTCGCCTTGCTTTCCTCCAGGTGGGCCGGATCATGCACATCGAAATCGGCCTCGACGGCGTGATCCGCATGCGGGAACAGCACATGCACGATCTTCTCGGCCCCCTCGAAACACAAATACGCCCCGCCCAGCATCAGCAGCGGCGCAATCGCCCACGGTGCGAACGTCGACAGGGCCAGCCCCACGGGCAGCAGATACAGCAGCTTGTTCTTCAGCGATCCCTTGGCAATCCGCCAGACGATCGGCAATTCGCGGGACGCCTCGAACCCGTGCAGGTATTTCGGCGTCACCGCAGCATCGTCGATCACCGCGCCCGCCGCCTTGGAGCCCGCCTTGGCGGCTTGTCCCACCACGTCATCGACCGACGCCGCCGCAACCTTGGCAATCGCCGCGACATCGTCCAGCAGGGCCAACAATCCGCTCATTCGCACTCTCCATCGCATCGTGCCCCGCACTGCGGCGGCTGTGCCCACCCTATCGCGCGCCCCGGCAACGACAAGGGGCGTTGACGCGGTGGAACATTTTGCAATGCGTTAGCGCAACCATCCCTGTTTTGCGCTAACATGTTCTCAAATCTGTATTTTCCACCTTTCGGCACAGAGCGCCGCGGGATATATCGCGCGCACAGCACCTGATCAGGAGTCTTTCGCATGACCATCACCGTCGGTATCAACGGGTTTGGCCGCATCGGCCGCTGCACCCTGTCCCACATCGCGCAGAGCACTCGCGAAGACATCAAGGTGGTCAAGCTTAACGCAACCGGCCCGCTGGACACTGCGGCGCACCTGATCCGCTATGATTCGGTGCATGGGCGTTTCCCCGGAACCATCACTACCGGCGAAGGATGGATGGATCTGGGCCGCGGCCCGATCGAGGTATCCTCGACCTACGACATGGATGCGCTCGACTGGTCCGGCGTTGACGTGGTGATGGAATGCACCGGCAAGTTCAACGATGGCAACAAGGCCAGCAAACACCTTGAACGCGGCGCGCGCAAGGTTCTGCTGTCGGCCCCCGGCAAGAACGTGGATCGCACCGTCGTCTTCGGCGTCAACCACGACAAGCTGCGCGCCAGTGACAAGATGATCTCGAACGGCTCGTGCACCACCAACTGCCTCGCGCCGCTGGCCAAGGTTCTGGACGAGGCGATCGGCATCGAATCGGGCATCATGACCACGATCCACAGCTATACCGGCGATCAGCCGACGCTGGACCGGCGCCACGACGACCTGTATCGCGCCCGCGCTGCGGCCATGGCGATGATCCCCACCTCGACCGGCGCCGCCAAGGCCCTGGGCGAGGTGCTGCCCGGCCTCAAGGGCAAGCTTGACGGCTCGGCCATGCGCGTGCCCACGCCCAACGTGTCGGCGGTGGACCTGACCTTCGTGGCCAAGCGCGATGTCACCGAAACCGAGGTGAACGAGGCCGTCGCCCGCGCCGCCGCCGGTTCCATGCGCGGGGTGCTGGCCTATGATCCCGAGCCAAAGGTGTCGATCGACTTCAACCACACCGAGGAAAGCTCGATCTTCGCCCCCGACCAGACCAAGGTGACCGGCAAGCGCCTGGTGCGCGTGCTGGCATGGTACGACAACGAATGGGGCTTTTCGTGCCGGATGGCCGATGTGGCCGTGGCCATGGGGCAGACCAACTAGGCCACTCCACCGACCCATGCCTTGCGCCTGCGGGGGGACTGCGGCATACCAATGTCCAGATCTGCCCGCAGGAGTCCCCCGATGACCGACCGGATCGCCCTTTACCTTGGCGTCATGATCGCCCTGTTTTTCGCCGTGGATTGGTATCTTTGGGACTGGGCCAACACCCTGTTTCTGGCCCGCAAGCTCGCGGCGCTGATCGAATGGGTCGCGTTCTGGCGCTGACCGCCGGCGCGCTCAGCCGGGCTTGCCCATGCGATCCAGCAGATGACAGCGCACCGCGGGCGTGACGAATTTCGACACATCCCCATCCAGCCGCGCGATTTCCTTGACCAGCTTGGACGCGATCGCCTGATATTCTGCATCGGCCATCAGGAATACCGTCTCAACCGAGCTGTCCAGCGCCCGGTTCATCCCGACCATCTGGTATTCGTATTCGAAATCGGTCACCGCCCGCAGGCCACGCACGATCAATTGCGCGCCGACATCGTGGGCGCAGTTGATCAACAGGTTCTCGAACGGGTGAACCAGTATCTCCATCCCCGTCTCTTTTGACAGGGTGGCGGTTTCGGCCTCGATCATCGCGACCCGCTCTTCCAGTTCGAAAAGCGGCCCCTTGTCGCGGTTGATGGCCACCCCGATGACAAGGCGATCAACCAGGGAGGCGGAACGCCGGATGATATCGATATGCCCCAGTGTTATTGGATCGAATGTGCCGGGATAAAGGCCGATGCGCATTGGGAGGCTCCCCTGCCGGAATAGTTGCCGCGCACGCAATATTATTGCGCCGGGAAATGCAAGCGGGAAAAATGCCGCCCCCTACCAGCCCTTGACCATCCCCTCCAACGCATCCTTCTCCATGGCCAGTTCCTGAAGGCGCGCCTTGACCACGTCGCCGATGGTCACGATCCCGACAAGGGTCTGATCCTCGACCACGGGCATGTGGCGGAACCGCCCATCGGTCATCCGCTGCAATACCTCGTCTGAGGTATCCTCGCGTCGGCAGCAGCTCGGGTTCCGGGTCATCATGTCCTTCGCCTTTTCCTGCAGGCAAACCGCACCGCGTAGCGCCAGCGACCGCACGATATCGCGTTCCGACAGGATTCCGACGATGTCGGACCCGTCATTCGACACGATCACGCCGCCGATCCGGCGCTCGGCCATGACCTGCGCCACGTCCGAGATCGCATCGTCAGGTTTCACGGTAATGACCGCGCTATCGCCTTTGGATGACAGGATGTTCTGGACGTGCATGATGGACCTCCGCCAATATCACTATGTAAAATCAAGCGTCCTCCACCCGCGACACTCTGTCAAGTGAGTGCTTCGAGGCGCTGCACCTCGTTGCGCAGGCCCGTCGTCAGCGCATCGGCAAACCGGTTGAGCCGCTCAAGCCGTTGATCGTCGGCGTGGCGGATCAGGTAGAAGGCGCGCGTCAGGCTGATATGATCGGGCAGCACCTTGCGCAGCGGGCGCGACATAGGCAGCGAGAAGTCGTGCACAACGCCCAGCCCCGCACCGTGCCGTAACCAGTTCACCTGCACCGAGACAGAGTTGCTGGCCAGGGGCACCCGTTCGACCCCGAGATCGGACAGGTAATCCAGCTCCTTGTCGAATATCATGTCGGGGATATAACCCACCATCCGGTGCCCGCGCAGGTCGGCGGGTGTGGTGATCGGTGGCTTGTCCTTCAGATAGCCCCGCGCCGCCGCCAGATGCAGCTTGTAATCGGTGATCTTCTGCACGGTCAGGCGCCCCGCCGCGGGCGGGCTGACGCCGATGGCCATGTCCGCCTCGCGCTTGGACAGGTTGAACACCCGTGGCAACGCGATGATCTGGATATCCAGGTCGGGATTGTCGCGCACTATGTCGGCGCAGACCTGCGGCAGCAGAAAGTTCGCGCACCCATCCGGCGCCCCGATGCGGATCTGCCCCGACAGCCCCCCCTCCTGCCCGGCCAGTTCCTCTTCGGCGGCGCCCATGGCTTGCTCGGCGCGCTCGGCATGCGCCATCAGGCGCATGCCCGCATCCGTTGGCGCATAGCCCTGCGGGCTCTTTGCAAACAGCGGCGCGCCCAGGTCTTGCTCAAGCCGCGCGATACGCCGGCCCACCGTCGCCGGATCGACGCGCAGCACCTTGCCCGCCCCCGACAGGCTCTCGGACCGGGCCACGGCCAGAAAGACCCGCATGTCATCCCAATGTAATGGCATTCTTTTCCTCGTGTCTGTATTTTGTCGGTAAACCGACTGTATGGAAGCGAAATCTTTTAAAGATTTCGGTCCGCTTTCTTTTCAAGAAAGCGGTGCGGCAGGCGGCGCGTCCCACTATTTATGCAAAACCCTTTTGGAACCTTGCCTCTTTTCATCGGAAATTTGCAAGCCTATCCTTCGCGCAATCATTGCGGAGGAGAAAACCCATGCAAGAACTTACCCACTACATCAACGGCGCTCATGTCAAAGGGACATCGGGGCGCTTTTCCGATGTCTACAACCCCGCCACCGGCGAGGTGCAGGCCAAGACCCCGCTCGCCAGTGCGGCAGAGATGGACACCGCCGTGCAGGCCGCCATGGCCGCACAGCCCGCCTGGGCGGCAACCAACCCGCAGCGCCGCGCGCGCGTCCTGATGGCCTTTGTCGGGCTGCTCAATCGCGACATGGACAAGCTGGCCGAGGCCCTCAGCCGCGAGCACGGCAAAACCTTCCCCGACGCCAAGGGCGACGTGCAGCGCGGGCTGGAAGTGGTCGAATACTGCATCGGCGCCCCCGAATTGCTGAAGGGCGAGTTCACCGATGGCGCCGGCCCCGGCATCGACATCTACTCGATGCGCCAGCCGCTCGGCGTTACCGCCGGCATCACGCCGTTCAATTTCCCGGCGATGATCCCGATGTGGATGTTCGCCCCGGCCATCGCCTGCGGCAACGCCTTCATCCTGAAGCCGTCCGAGCGCGACCCCTCGGTGCCACTGATGCTGGCCGAACTGATGGAAGAGGCCGGCCTGCCCAAGGGAATCCTGCAGGTCGTCAACGGCGACAAGGAAGCGGTCGATGCGATCATCGACCATGATGTGATCCAGTCGATCGGCTTCGTCGGCTCCACCCCGATCGCCGAATACATCTACGGGCGCGGCTGCTCCAACGGCAAGCGCGTTCAATGCTTCGGCGGCGCCAAGAACCACATGATCGTGATGCCCGACGCCGACATGGACCAGGCCGCCGACGCACTGGTCGGTGCCGGCTACGGCGCCGCGGGCGAGCGGTGCATGGCCATTTCCGTGGCCGTGCCGGTGGGCGACGAGACCGCCGACCGCCTGATCGAAAAGCTGGTTCCGCGGATTGAGAAGCTCAAGGTC
>CAZOKA010000124.1:0-7014 GCA_964580265.1 uncultured Rhodobacterales bacterium
GCGGTCGGGCACCGCGCGGCTCTTCAGCCAATAGCCCAACGTCCGCTCCAGGCCAATCGCGACCGGGTCAGGCCAAGGGGTTCTGGGCGCGACTGGCCTTGCGTGGTATTGGAAGCGGTCATTGGCTGACTGGCCGCGGGTCCATTTTTCTTCGTCAGATGGTGCAACTGGAAAAATTACATCAATGGCATATGTTTAGCACATGACACTGACGATTCCCTTCGACAACAGCTATGCGCGGCTGCCGGAAACCTTCTTCAGCCGGCAATCCCCCGCACCCGTGGCCGCGCCCGAATTGCTGGTCTTCAACGATGCGCTTGCGGCCGAACTGGGCGTGGACCCCGGCACTGCGCAGGACCGCGCCGAGGTGTTTGCCGGCAACCGCACGCCACAAGGTGCCGACCCGCTGGCGCAAGCCTATTCCGGGCATCAGTTTGGCGGGTTCAACCCGCAACTGGGCGACGGGCGCGCCATCCTGCTGGGCGAGGTCGTGGACCGTCATGGCCGCCGCCGCGACATCCAGATCAAGGGCGCCGGCCGCACCCCCTATTCGCGGATGGGCGACGGGCGCGCATGGATGGGGCCGGTGCTGCGCGAATACCTGCTGAGCGAGGCAATGCACGCCATGGGCATCCCCACTACCCGCGCGCTGGCCGCCGTCGCCACCGGCGAGCCGGTCTACCGCGACGCCGCCCTGCCCGGTGCGGCGCTGACGCGCGTGGCCGCCAGTCATATCCGCGTCGGCACGTTCCAGTATTTCGCCGCGCGTCAGGATCTCGACGGCCTGAAGGCACTGTACGAGCACACCCGCGCCCGCCATTTCCCGCAGGCCCGGACGCCGCTGGAAATGCTTGAACAGGCGATCGAACAGCAGGCCGAGCTGGTGGCAAGCTGGCTGTCGGTCGGGTTCATCCACGGGGTGATGAACACTGACAACACCGCGCTTTCGGGCGAGACGATCGATTACGGCCCCGCCGCCTTCATGGATAGCTATCACCCCGTCACCGTATACAGCTCGATCGACAGGCATGGGCGCTACTCCTATGACAACCAGCCGCGCATCATCGTGTGGAACATGGCGCAACTGGCCGGGGCGCTGGTGCCGCTGATGCCCGATACCGACGCGGCAATCGCCAGTTTTACCGACGCGGTCAATGCCATGCCGCCCCGGATCGAGGCCGCATGGCAACGCCGCTTTGCCGCCAAGATCGGGATAGCGACCCTGCAAGAAGGCGACGAGGAGCTGATCAACGATCTGCTCGGCCTCATGACCGAAGCCAGCGCCGATTTCACCAACACCTTCCGCGACCTCGCGCGCGACAACGCGCGCCGCCATTTCCCCGATCCGGCCGGCTATGACGAATGGTATGCCCGCTGGCAGGCGCGGCTGGCGTCCGAAAGCGACCCGATCACACGCATGTTGGCGGTGAACCCGGCGCTGATCCCGCGCAATCATCGCGTCGAGGAAATGATCCAGGCCGCTGTAGCGGGCGATATGGCGCCGTTCCACAGGCTGCTGTCGGCCCTGTCCACACCGTATGACGAACCAACCCCGGAAACCCGCGAGTTGACCGAACCGCCACAGCCGCACGAAGTTGTCAGGCAAACCTTCTGCGGCACCTGATGACGGCCCGCAAACGGGCCGCTAGCCGCGCTTGGTGCGCATCTGGCCTTTGCCAAGATGCTTGGCCAGGGCGCCGGCGTTCTTCTCGCGGCGGTTCTTGTAGGGGTTCTTGGCCCCCTGCCCGCGCATATGCAGCCGAATCGGCGTGCCCGGCATGTCGAAATCCGCGCGCAGACCGTTCACCAAGTAGCGGGTGTAGCTGTCCGACATCTTGTCAGGGGCCGAGCACATCACCACGAAACCCGGCGGGCGTGTCTTGACCTGCGTCATGTAGCGCAGCTTGATCCGCTTGCCGCCGGGCGCGGGGGGCGGGTGCGCCTCGATCATCCCCGCCAGCCAACGGTTGAGCTGCGCCGTGGGAATGCGCGTGTTCCATGTCTCGTAGGCGCCCTTGATCGCGGCCTGCAGCCGGTCCAGCCCCCGCCCCGTCACCGCCGAAACGGTGACCAGCGGCGCGCCGCGCAGTTGCGGCAGCAGCCGCTCGAACGCCTCGCGCAGATCGCGCAGTTTGCCTTGCCGATCCTCTTCGATATCCCACTTGTTCACCGCCACGACCACCGCGCGCCCTTCGCGCTCGGCCAGGTCGGCAATGCGCAGATCCTGCTGCTCGAACGGGATAGCCGCATCCAGCAGCACCACGACCACCTCGGCGAATTTCACCGCGCGCAAGCCATCCGAAACACTCAGCTTTTCCAGACGGTCCTGAACGCGGGCCTTCTTGCGCATGCCGGCGGTATCCCAGATCCGTACCGGCAGGCCGTCCCAATCGATCGACAGCGAAATCGCGTCGCGCGTAATCCCGGCCTCGGGGCCGGTGAGTAGGCGTTCTTCGCCTAGTATCTTGTTGATAAGCGTTGATTTTCCCGCGTTCGGCCGCCCCACAACGGCGATCTGCATCGGCCGTTCGGGCGTGGGCCAGCGCACGGCGCCTTCGCCCTCGACCTCTTCGCCGTCCTCGTCGATCGCCACATCGGTTTGCGGCGTGCTGTCCACCGCCTGTGCCGCGTGCTCATCGGCCAGTGGCATCAGCACGTGCAACAGATCGCTCAATCCTTCGCCATGCTCGGCCGACAACCGCAGTGGCTCGCCCAGCCCAAGGCCCCAGGCCTCCATCGCGCCGGCCTCGCCCGCGCGGCCCTCGGCCTTGTTGGCACCCACGATCACGTGCTTGCCCCGCTTGCGCAGTATTTCGGCGAAAATTTCGTCAGTAGGGGTCACGCCGGTGCGCGCATCGATCAGGAACAGGCAGACATCGGCCATGTCCACCGCCCGCTCGGTCAGCTTGCGCATCCGCCCCTGAAGCGACTCGTCGGTGGCCTGCTCCAGCCCCGCGGTGTCGATCACGGTAAAGCGCAGATCGCCCAGCCGCGCCTCGCCCTCACGCAGGTCACGCGTGACGCCGGGCTGGTCGTCAACCAACGCCAGGCGCTTGCCAACCAGACGGTTGAACAGGGTCGATTTGCCCACATTCGGGCGGCCCACGATGGCCAGTGTGAACGTCATGTATAACGGGCTCCCAACGGATCAGGCCGCCGCGATACACCATCTCGGCGTCAACGGAAAGCGTGCAATTGCCCGCGCGCGCCGACCACGTAGAGCGTACCGCCCGCCACGACCGGCTCTGTCGTCGCGCCGCCCGGCACCGCGGCGGTATGGGTCAGTGCGCCGTTCTCGGGGTCGAAAAACCGCAACTGCCCGTCGTTCGAGGCAACGATGATACGCCCCCCGGCCAGGATCGGGCCATAATGCGCCACCACTTCGACCTGCTTGCGCGGGCGCGATTTGATGAAACCGGGCAATTCCACCCCCCAGACACGGCTGCCGTCGCGTGCATCCAAGCGCATCAATTCGTTGCGGTCCGAGACCATGAACAACGAGTTGCCCACCGGCAAAACCGGGTTCACCGCGCCCTCGCGCGCCGTCCATATCCGCTCGCCATTGGCGATGTTGAGCGCCACGACGCGGCCCGCGTGACTGCCCACGTAAACGCGGTTGCCGTCGATCACCGGGTCGCCGGTGATGTCTCCGATCTTGGCCAACGCACTGAACCGACGTTGACCGCGCAGCGATGCGTTCCAGGCCCGCAATCCGCCCTTGCGGAAGGTCGCCTGCACCTCGCCCCCGCCAAAGGCGAAGATGGCATAATTGTCGCTTAGCGCCGGTGCCGGCGCCCCCAGCACGTTCGACACGTCGGGCGTGGCATTCACCTGCCACTGCACCCGGCCGGTTTCGGCATCCACGGCCCAGCCGGTATCGTCACCCGACACAAGGTAAACCAGCCCGCCATAAACTGTTGGCGCGCCTGACCCCGTGGCCTGCAAGCGCTGCTGCCAGATCACCGCGCCGCTGGCCGGGTCCAGCGCCGTCAGCAAGCCAAATCCCGACGACACGAAAAGCTTGCCGCCCCCGTAGGCCAACCCGCCGCCTGTGGCCTGATCCGCCCGGTCACCGGGCGGCGTGACGGTGCGGCTCCAGATCGTCTGCCCGTTGGTCGAGGTGGCAACGACCTGCGACGCCGCGTCCAGGGTGAAAATCCGCCCGCCAGCCACCACCGGATCGGCCGTGATGCGCATCCGGCGGCTGTCGCCCTGCCCGATACCGGCGCTCCATACCTGCTGCGGTGCGGGCCGCATTGCGGCATGCGTCACCCGCGTGCGCGGCGTGCCGATCGTGTGCGTCCACTCGGCGTTCTGCACCTGTCCGGGCAGGGAAATCGGCATTGTCCGATCTTGCTCCCGCTCCGCGGCGGCCTGCTCTTCCCCGCTCAGGGCGCGCACATCTTCGCGCTCTCCGGGCAGGTAGGTTTCCCGCTCACACCCCGACAGGGCCATGATTCCGGCCAGTCCCACAATCGCCACGGTCCGTTTCAACACGTCTGCCCCCTGTCCACCCTCACGGGTTTGCACAACCAATCACTCCCGGTGCCGGTCGCGGCTTCAGTTGCCGCCACCCGTGCCCGGCGCCGCTGTCACGGCCGCTGCCGTATCCTCGGCGCCAAGCGCCAGCATCAACCGCGATGCGCGCCGGCGCAAGCCCGATGTCACCATCGAATCGTCCATGATCCGCTGCAACCGCTCAATCGCATCGTTGCGCGCGCCCGCCGCGATATCCATCAGCGCAAGCTGCTCCTCGGCCTGAAGTCGCAGGGACGAGCCTGACGACACCAGCCCCTCCAACAGCAAGCGACGTTCGTCGGGCTCCATCGTGTCAGCCAACAACGCCGACTTGAACCCGGCCAGGTCGCGGTAGATTTCGGGCAATTCGCCGTTGGTGGCGATGCTGTCCAGCGCTCCTGCGGCCACCTCGGCCTGACCATCGGCGGCCAGTTCCGCCGCCCTGAGCATATCCACCACGGCCTGCGCGCCCGGCGTGTGCGTCTCGACCGAGGCAAGCGCGTCAATGCGCGCTTGCGGCGCGTCGGCCTGCATTGCCGCCAGGATGGCGTCGCCGGTGGCTTGCGCGCGGGCCTCGGCCTGCGACTTGCGCCATTCGTTCAATGCCGCGCCACCCACCAGAAGAAGCACCGCCAGAACCGCGATCCAGCCATATCTGCGCATCAGCCGGAACAGACGGTCACGGCGCACTTCTTCGGTGACTTCCTCGATGAAACTGTCGGTCTGGCTCACGCGTCACCCCCAAATGATTTCGCCCCTCTTAGCGCGAAGGCCGCGCTCTGCCAAGGGGCAGCGCCCGCGCCCGGCGGTGTTGCACCTGGCCTGTCCTGTGGCGCCTCGGCCACGAATCTGAACTGCTGAGTTCAGAATGATTGCCAGCGGGCATTGTATTCGTTATTTGCCGCGTTATTTATCGTTGCATTGCCCAACCAATGCCCCTTCCGCCAAGAGGACCACGAATGAGACTGATCCCCATTCTGACCGCGATCGTGGTATCGGCCGTTCTGTACCTCGTGGTGATGGAGCGGGACTTGCTGTTTCAAGTCGCGCAAGAGGGCGTCGCGCCCCTGCAAGACAGGGTCGAGGAACTGACCGGCGACACGCCAGCGGCTGGCGATACTGAAAACGGCAACGAAGCCGCCGAAGCGGACACCGCTCCACGCGCGGCGCAAGCGGACGCAAGCCCTGCCGTTTCGGTCGTCGCGCAACGCTCCACCGCGCGCACCGTTGACAGCGCCGTCATCCTGCGCGGCGAAACGCAGGCCTATCGCCAGGTCGAGATGCGCGCCGAAACCTCCGGGCAGGTGATATCCAAACCGCTGCGCAAGGGGTCCGAGATCAGCAAGGACGAGATCCTGTGCAAGATCGACGCCGGTACCCGGCAATCGGCGCTGAAAGAGGCCGAGTCGCGCCTGGCCGAGGCGCGCGCCCGCGTCCCCGAGGCGCAATCGCGCGTGGAAGAGGCCAAGGCCCGCCTGGAAGAGGCGCGTATCAACGACAACGCCGCCTCGAAACTGTCGGTCGAAGGCTTCGCATCGGGCACCCGCGTCGCAACCGCCCGCGCCAACCTGCGCAGCGCCGAAGCCGCCGTGCAAACCGCGAAAGCAGGCCTGCAAGGCGCACAATCGGCGATCCAGTCGGCCGAGGCCGCCGTCGCCGCCGCCCGCAAGGAGATCGAGCGCCTGACCATCACCGCGCCCTTCTCCGGCCTGCTCGAAAGCGACACCGCCGAGCTGGGCAGCCTGTTGCAACCCGGCGGGCTGTGCGCCACGGTGATCCAGCTTGACCCGATCAAGCTGGTCGGCTTCGTGCCCGAAACCGAGGTCGGGCGCATCAACATCGACGCCCCGGCGCGGGCGCGGCTGGCCTCCGGGGATCTGGTGCAGGGGCGCGTGACCTTCCTGTCGCGCTCGGCCGACCCGACCACGCGCACCTTCCGTGTCGAGATCGAGGTCGCCAACCCTGGCGGCGCCGTGCGCGACGGACAGACTGCCGAAATCGCCATCGCCGCCGACGGCGCAAAGGCGCACCTGCTGCCTGCCTCGGCCTTGACGCTCGACGATGACGGAACGCTTGGCGTGCGCGTCGTCGATGAGGGGAGCATCGCCGCATTCCGCCCCGTGACCCTGCTGCGCGATACCGCCGACGGCGTTCTGGTCACCGGCCTGCCCGATCAGACGGATGTTATCGTCGTCGGGCAGGAATTCGTCACCGCCGGCGTGCCGCTCGATCCCACGTTCAACGAGGCACAGCCATGATCGGCATGGTCGATTGGGCCGCCGCGCGGGCGCGCATGGTCATGGCCTTCATCCTGCTGTCGCTGGCGGCGGGGGGCTATGCCTATTGGGGCCTGCCCAAGGAGGGTGAGCCGGATATCGAGATCCCCGCGCTCTTCGTTTCGGTCCCCTTCCCGGGCATCTCGGCCGAGGACAGCGAAAAGCTGCTGGTCAAGCCGATGGAAACCGAACTGGCCGATCTCGACGGGCTCAAGACGAT
>CAZOKA010000125.1:0-6952 GCA_964580265.1 uncultured Rhodobacterales bacterium
CGTGCCGGGGGGCGGCCCGGCGATGCGCGGCGCCCTTCGGGCGCTATTTCGCGCATTGGTGCCTAGCCCTCAACGTCCGCTCCAGGCCATCACCAGCCCGGCATACCGGGAACGATGTGTCAGGTTCGAGTCACCCGGCATGCAAACCCATGTTTCCGGCGGCCATACCCTGACGCGACTATGCGCCCGCAAGGCAACCGGCTAAGCTACGCGGTTGACAGACCGCGGCGCGCGGCCTTGCATTGGACAGTGTCATGGGAGGACCACACGATGCATGCAATCAGCAGGCGGGGTTTCGTGGGCGGGTGTGCCGCCACGTCGTTATGCGCTCCCACGATCATCTCGGCGGCGGCACCATTCCGCCTTGGGTTGACACCGGTTTTCCTGGACAATGATGCCGCTGTAATCGCGCAGCTTCGCGAAACATTTCAGGCCACCATGAAGCAACCGATCGAATTGCTGCAGCGGCGCACTTACGAGGAGGTCACGGGCCTGCTGCTCGAAGGGGCTGTGGATGCGGCCTGGCTGTGCGGTTTTCCCTTCTTGCAACATCAAGGCGCCCTGTCCCTGGTCGCGGTGCCAATCTGGCGCGGGAAACCTTTGTATCGGTCCTACCTGATCGCGGCGGCGGACGATCCGGCGACAGACATTGCAGACCTTGAAGGCGGCATTCATGCCTTTTCCGACCCGAACAGCAATTCGGGCTGGTTGGTGACCGCGTCGGACCTGGCCCGCATGGGCCGAACGCCAGAGGACTTCTTCGGCAATGCCATCTTTACCTATGGCCATCGCAACGTCGTGCGCGCCGTGGCGAGCCGGCTGACACGCTCGGGCAGTGTCGATGGCTATGTCTGGGAGGTGCTGTCGAAGGTCGAACCAGGGCTGGCCAGCCGCACCCGTGTCGTTTCACGCTCGGAGTGGCTGGGGTTTCCGCCCTTCGTGGCCCGCGCGGACCGGATCGCCGACCCGTTGGTGGTGCGGTTTACCGAAACTCTATCAAGCATGAACAGCAACAGTCGGGGACGCGCGGCGCTGAACACCCTGCATCTTGACGGGTTTGGACCCGGCGATCCGTCCCTGTTCGACGGAATCGCAGAGCGCATGCGCGATGTGAGCGGACTGCAATGACCCGCACCCTTGCCAGCCTGCCGATTTCCGTTCGCGTTCCACTCTTGTCGGCGGTCTTGATGGTGCTGGTCGGACTGATCGCATCGCATCAGGTTCTGACCGCCCTGACCCGCGCACAGGAAGCCCGCCTGCAAGAATTGATGCGCCTGCATGTGGACGGTCTGTCCGTTGCGCTTGGCCCTTCCGTCCTGCGCGAAGATGTCTGGGAAGTTTACGACACGCTTGACCGGGCGCAGCGCGCGGGCGCGGAACAACGCATGGTCCTTACCGTCGTAAGCGATAGCGCCGGCCGCGTCATTGCCGCCACCGACCCCCGCCGCGCACCGGTTGGCAGCACGTTGTCGAACCTGACAGACCTAGATACAGTGCCCGACCTGCCAGAGATTGCCCTGGGGGCCGCTGACGGGCATGTGCGCGTCCTGGCCCCGCTTGTCTACCAGGGGCGCGATGTGGGCCGGATACTGACCGAACTGGACGTGGCCGACCTTGCCGCGGAACGCCGCCACGCCATCCTGGTTCTGTTGTTGTTCAACACCGTGGCAACGGGCGGGCTGGCGCTGCTGGGGTATCTCGTGGCGCGGCGGATGCTCAGGCCGATATCAGTGCTGACAGGACGCATGGCGACCGATGGCGGCAAGCCCGAACCGATCCCGGCGCGGGATGTGCCGGCGGGCGACTCGGAGGTCGCGCGCCTGTTCCGCACGTATAACGACATGGTCGGCGCGATCACGGCCAAGGCCGACGCCGAGCGGCGCCTGGCCGAGCGTGAGCGGCTGGTCAGCCTTGGGCGACTCAGCTCGTCCCTGGCGCACGAGATCAACAACCCGCTTGGCGGCTTGCTGAACGCCGCCGACACGATCGAGACATATGCAGATCGCCCCGACACGGTTCGCAGGTCTGCCGCCCTGCTGACAAGGGGGCTCAAGCACCTGCGCGACGTGACAGCGGCGGCGCTGGATCTCAACCGGCTGGAGCGGCGAGGCAAGAAATTGACGCGAGCAGACCTGGAAGATCTTCGCCTCCTGGTCGCCCCCGAGGCGCAGCGCCAGAACCAACGTCTGGGCTGGAAAATCCGCGTATCCAATGACGATCTGTCCAGCCATCCGGCCGGCCCCGTGCGGCAGATCGCGCTCAACCTGGTGCTCAATGCACTAACCGCGGCAGGCAAGGACGGGGCGGTGGCGCTGTCCGCGGACATGACCGATACGGGTTTGCAATTGCGGGTTTGCGACGATGGTCCGGGGTTGTTAGTGGCGGCACGACAACGCCTGTTGACCTCGGAACCGACGGCGTCAGGGGGCGGCGTGGGACTGCGCGTTGTGCGAGAGCTGGTTACCGGTTTGGATGGTGAAATCGCGCATGAACGCCACGACAACCGCACGATAATCGTTGTGACCCTGCCGACCGCACAAACACGCGAGGTGGCCTGATGTTCAGGGGCGTGCGGATCGTTCTTGTCGAAGACGATCACATCATGGGCGAATCCATCGCGCAGCGGCTGGAGTTGGAGGGGGCCGAGGTGATCTGGGTCAAGCAGGCGGTGCGCGCCATACATGCCATCCGGTCCCCCCGTGCGCCCATTCACGCTGTCGCCTGCGACATTCGCCTGCCCGACGGGACGGGTGAGGAAATATTCACGACCTTGTGCCAGACCATGTCGCCGCCGCCATTCCTGTTCATCACGGGTCATGGCGGGATCGAACAGGCTGTGCGCCTGATGCGCGCCGGGGCAGCGGATTATGTCACCAAACCTTTCGAGATGAACGCCTTCCTGGATCGGCTGCGACTTCTGGTCGAGGCGCATGACGATGATAGCGGCTCCGCGGTTTTCGGCATCTCGGCTGAGGCCGCCAAAATTGGCGCGCGGGCCACGCAGGCGGCACAATCGTCGCATTCCATTCTCATTCACGGTCCAAGGGGCACAGGCAAGGCGCAAATTGCCCGAAGGGTGCATGCCCTGTCCGACCGCGCGGCCGCCCCGTTGATCGAGGTGAA
This sequence comes from uncultured Rhodobacterales bacterium, assembly GCA_964580265.1. Classification (GTDB taxonomy): domain Bacteria; phylum Pseudomonadota; class Alphaproteobacteria; order Rhodobacterales; family Rhodobacteraceae; genus Sediminimonas. Next base: position 3,124 of record CAZOKA010000125.1, read on the forward strand.
CCTCGCACGAGACGATCAGGCGCAGGAGACACTGTTCGCACCGGACGGCGCCCTTGCGCGCGTCGGCGAGGGCACGCTGCTGCTGGTCGCGGTGGAACGCCTTGCGCCGGCGGCGCAGGACGCGCTGTCGGCCCGGCTGGACGACGGGTTCGCAGGCCGAATCATTTCGACGTCCGGGTCCGAAACAACCCGGCATTCGATCGAGAGCGGGTTTCGCGCGGACCTGCTGTCGCGCCTGTCGCGAATCGAGATCCCGGTGCCGCCGCTGCGGGACCGGCCGGACGACGCGGTCTGGCTCCTGAACGAGATGTTGAGACGGTTCACGAACAGATGGCCCGGCGACGCCCTGAACGGGCTGTCCAGCCTGGCAGAAGAAGCCGCACGCACACATGACTGGCCCGACAACGGTCGCGAAGTGCGCAACCGGCTTCTGCATGCGCTTCAACTTGCCGAAGGGCCATGGATTCAGCCGGCGGACCTGTTCCCGGAACAACAAAGTGCGGGCCGCTTCCCAACACTGGCCGAGGCGCGCGAAGGCGCCGAACGTCGGCAAATCGTTGCCGCATTGGAGCGCACCGGCGGACATGTGACCGAGGCGGCCAAGCTTCTGCGGGTTTCCCGCACGACGCTTTGGGAAAAGATGCAAAAGCTCAGGCTGTAGAGCCGATATTCTTGTTCGGAAATCCGAACATCCCCAAAAACCAAATGATTCCAGTATCTAGCCGTGTTTCGGCAAACCAATTTCGTCGGCAGGCAGGCAAGACAACCTTGTTAACATCTTCACGTTAGCAAGGGAGGAACCAAGCCAATGAAATGCAATAGATTGGTCGATGCCGGTCGTCGCCAGTTCCTGCGGGGCGGTCTTGTCGCAACCGCGGGCGCGGCAGCCAGCACAGTCATGGGATCTGGAGAGGCAAAGGCGCAGGCGGCTCTTGCACGGGTGGATTACCCGGCAAACCGCCTTGCAAATACCGCCGACCTGGCGGTGAACGAGCCTATGGACGTGGCCTATCCCGATGCGGACAGCCCCGGCGTACTGCTCAAGCTGGGCGAGGCCGTCGAGGGAGGCGTCGGCCCTGATGGTGACATCGTCGCCTTCTCGGTGCTCTGCCCGCACAAGGGGTGGTACCTGAACTACAACGCCGAGGATCGCACGCTCAACTGCCCCGGCCATTATTCGCGCTTTGATACCGAGGCCGGCGGACAGCAGGTCTGGGGCCACGCCACAAACAACCTGCCGCAATTCGTCCTGCGCGTGGACGACAAGGGCGACATTTATGCCGAGGGCGTGGACGAGCTGATTTACGGCCGCCTGTCCAATACGCTCTGAGGGAGGAAGAAAAACAATGGCTTACAAAAGACAGATCGACCGTCTGCCGATCGTTCCCGCAGACGCCAAGGAACACAATGCCGTGTGCCACTACTGCATCGTCGGTTGCGGCTACAAGGCATACACTTGGCCGATGAACAAGCAGGGCGGGACCGCGCCGAACCAGAACAAGTTCGGCCTGGACCTGAGCGAACAGCAATTCCAGGACGCCGAAGGCTGGTACGCGCCTTCGATGTACAACATCGTCAAGCAAAATGGCAAAGACGTTCACCTGGTCGTCAAGCCCGACGTGAATTGCTCGGTCAATTCCGGCCTCGGTTCGGTGCGTGGTGCGCGGATGGCGGAAAACCATCCCTCGACCGTCACGGGTACGCAACAGCATCGCCTGACAGACCCGCTGGTGTGGCGCTATGGCAGCTATCAGCCAACCAGTTGGGAGGACGCCTTTGACCTCGTGGGTCAGGTCACCGCCCGTATCATCGCCGACGGCGGCGAGGACGAGTTGCTCGTGTCGATGTTCGACCATGGCGGCTCGGGAGGCGGGTATGAGAATACCTGGGGGACCGGCAAGCTCTATTTCGAAAGCATGAAGGTCAAGAATATCCGCATCCACAATCGCCCCGCCTACAATTCCGAGGTGCATGCCACCCGTGACATGGGCGTTGGCGAGTTGAACAATGCCTACGAGGATGCAGGGCTGACCGATACGCTGGTCGCCTGGGGCTGCAACCCCCTGGAATGCCAGACCAACTATTTCCTGAACCACTGGATACCGAACCTTCAGGGCATAACGCAGTCCCGCAAGGAAGAGCTGATGCCGGACGAGGCGCATCCGCAGGCGCGCATCATCTTCATCGACCCGCGGCGCACCGTGTCCGTGAACGCGGCCGAACAGGCCGCAGGCGCCGACAACGTGCTGCACCTTCCGATCAACTCGGGCACCGACCTGGCGCTTGCCAACGCGATCTTCACCTACCTGGTGGACCAGGGCTGGCACGATCCGGACTTCATCGAGGCCAGCACCCTGCGCGAGGCGCAGGATCGCCCGCCGCTCTTCCCCGCGCGCGGGGTGGCCGATGGGCAACCGGGGCACCTGTCCAGCTTCGAAGACGCGCTGGATGCCAACCGCCTGTCGATCGAGGAGGCCGCCGATATCTGCGGGGTTCCGGCCGAAGACATCCGCAAGGCAGCCGAATGGATCGCGCAGCCCAAGCAGGACGGATCGCGCAAGCGCACGATGATCGGCTACGAGAAAGGCATCATCTGGGGCAACGACAACTACCGCACCAACGGCGCGCTGGTGAACATCGCGCTGGCCACGCATAATATCGGCCAGTTGGGCGGTGGCTGCGTGCGCATGGGTGGCCATCAGGAGGGCTATTTCCGCCCCGCCGAGGGTCATGTCGGGCGTCCCGCGGCCTATGTCGATCAGCTCCTGATCAACGGCAAGGGCGGCGTGCACCATATCTGGGCCTGCAACCACTACCGCACCACCTTGAACGCGACAGAGTTCAAGCGCGCCTACAACCGCCGCACCAACATGGTGAAAGAGGCGATGGACGCAGTGGCCGGCGGTGATCGCGAGGCGCTGATCGATGCCATCGTCGTTGCGATCAAGCAAGGTGGTCTGTTCGCGGTCAATGTGGACATCATCCACAACGAGATGGGCAAACAGGCCCATGTCGTTCTACCCGCCGCGCAGCAGGGCGAGATGAACCTCACCTCGATGAACGGCGAAAGACGCATGCGCCTGGCCGAGAAATACATGGACCCGCCGGGCAACGCCAAGCCTGACTGCCTGATCGCCGCGGGTATCGGGCAGGCCTTGGAAAAGGCGCTGCGCGAGATGGGGCTGGACACCTACGCAGACCAGTTCACCGGCTATGACTGGCGGACCGAGGCCGACGCCTTCGATGACGGCTATGGTCGCGCCCACCCGGACGTGACATATGACCGGCTGCGCATGATGGGCACCAACGGCTTCCAGGAACCGCCGCAGGGCATCGAGGGCGACACCATCGTCGGCACACCGCGGCTCTATGCCGATGGGGTGTTCTCGTCCGACGACGGCAAGGCGCGCTTCATGGCCGGGCCATGGCGCGGGCAGGTGACGCCAGGCAAGGCGGTGGAGATGGACCGCTACCCGTTCTTCATCAACAACGGCCGCTCGAACCTGAACTGGCAGAACTGGTTCCTCGATCAGGAGAACGACTTCGTGACTGATCGCTGGCCCTACCCGTTCATCGAGATGCACCCGGAGGACATGGCCGAACGCGGCATCACCGCAGGCGACCTTGTCGAGGTGTTCAATTCGAACGGCGCCACCCAGGCGATGGCCTATCCCACCGACACGGCCAAGCGTGGCGAGACATTCATGCTGTTCGCCAGCCCGCGCGGCACGCAGGGCAACATCGTCGGCGAAGGTGTGAACGAGCTGGTGATCCCGGTCTACAAGCAGACCTGGGCGGATATCCGCAAGATCAGCGATACGCCGATGGT
>CAZOKA010000126.1:0-6316 GCA_964580265.1 uncultured Rhodobacterales bacterium
AGCGCCCGCCCGGGGGGGCGGTCGGGCGCTGCGCGGCGGCGCGTTCCGCGCCTTTGTTCCGCGCAATGGCGTCACGCCTCAACGGCAGGAAAAGGCCATTCATGCCCCCGGCATGGCAGGCCAGATCACCATCGCATAACCTGCGCCGGGTGGCGGCCCCTAGCGCCGCCCGTCGCCACCCCGCCGGAACAGGCGCGGGTTGCGGCGCACGAATTCGTCGATGATGCCCGGCAGCCCGCCGTATTCCAGTCCCTTGAGATAGGCAAACCCCGCCGCCGCCCCGATCAGCGCGCCGCCAACGTCAACCATCAGATCGCGCATCGTGTCATCCAGGCCCGTGCGCTGCATGTTCATGCCGAACAGGCTGTCCATCCCGTATTCGAAGGTTTCCCAAAGCGCCCCCATGGCCAGCGCGAAACAGAACGAGAAGAACGCCAGAGCGATCGGGGGCGCGGCATAGCGATCGCCCTGGAACATCATGAAGATCAGGACGAACCCCACCAGGCCCAGCCCGATGGCGCTGCCGCCATGCATGGCCACGTCCCACCACCAGAACCTGCCGTAGAAATCGAACACCTCGCCCAGGAACAGGGTCGACCCGATGAACAGCACGATCGCGGTGATGAATGACGGCGGGATCACGACCTCGGCCCACCGGGCGGCGATCACCGGCGCCAGCGACAACGCCAGCGTCGCCACCGCCACAGCCGCCAAAGGCCAGTTGCCCTGCAAAAGCGCATCCAGCACCGACAGGGTCAGCGCGCCCCATATCAGCTTGGCCAGCCATGTCTGATCTGCGAACACGCGTGACATTCCCCCTTGATCCGTGCAGGTACCACAGGATGAAGCCAGCCACAGTGAGAATTGCAACCTATAACCTGCAAAAATGCGTCGGGCTGGACCTGCGGCGCAGGCCCGATCGCTCGCTTGAGGTGATCGAGGCGCTTGGCGCGCAGATCGTGGTATTGCAGGAAGCCGACAAGCGCCTGCCGCCGCGCCCCGCCGCCCTGCCCGCCTTCATGGCCGAGGATGCGGGCTGGCGCGTGGTGCCGGTGGGCGGGCCGGGTGGCTCGCTCGGCTGGCACGGCAACGCCATGCTGCTGCGCCCCGGAATCGGGGTGGAGGCCACCGACGGGATCGAATTGCCCGGGTTCGAGCCGCGCGGCGCGATCCGCGTCGATCTTGACACACCGCTCGGGCCGCTGCGGGTGATCGGGCTGCATCTGGGCCTCAGAAAACGCGACCGCCTGCGCCAGATCGCCGCGATCGAGCGGGCGCTGCACCACCTGCCGCCCCGGCCTACCGTGCTGGCGGGCGATTTCAACGCCTGGGGGCGCGGCGCGGCGCTGGATGCCACGGCGCACTCAGTCCGCTTCATTCCCGGCCCGGCCAGTTACCCGGCGCCGCGTCCCGTGGCTGCACTAGACCGGTTCGCACTCTCGCCGCACTTGCACGCGGTGCAGGTAGGAAGCACGCGCGCGCAACCGGCGCGCGTGGCCTCGGATCATCTGCCGGTGTGGGCCGACCTGGTGCTAAGCGACTAGGAACTGACCCTGGGTGTTCGACACCTGACACGATGTGCCCGGTGGCGGGGGAACATGAATGGCCTGTTGCGGGCTTTGAGGCATGGCCCCAATGCGCGGAATAAAGGCGCGTAGCGCCGCCGCCCGATGTCCGCATCAGGCCATCGCCGCCAGCATGACAGGACAGATCGCCACCGGGCACCTTGCGCCCGGCGCGTGCTTAGGCTGCCTGCGCACCCCGGCCGCCGCCGCCACTACGGCGCCGGCGCCCGCCGCCCGGTTTGCCGCCGAACTTGGCGCCGCCACCACGCGGGCCGCCGCGACCACCACCGCCCTTCTTGGCACCGGCGGGGGCATCCACGGCCTCCCACGGGCGGCCCGAGGCAACCGGGATCGACAGCTTCAACACCTTCTGGATATCGCGCAATTCGCCCATCTCGTCAGGCGCGCAAAACGCGATCGCGGCGCCATCCTTGCCCGCCCGCGCGGTGCGGCCGATGCGGTGAACGTAGTTTTCCGGCACGTTGGGCAGGTCGAAGTTGTAGACGTGTTTCACGTCCGGGATATCCAATCCGCGCGCCGCGACATCGGTCGCCACCAGCACACGGGTCTGGCCGCTGCGGAAGGCCTCAAGCGCGCGCTGGCGCTGTCCCTGGCTCTTGTTGCCATGGATCGAGGCGGCGGCGAACCCGGCCTTGTCGAGCTGCTTCATCAGCTTCTCGCAGCCATGCTTGGTGCGCCCGAACACCAGCGCCAGCTCTTCGCGGTGCTTGTCCAGAAGCTCGATCAGCAGGCTGGTCTTTTCCGCCTTGGCGATGAAGTGCACCTTCTGGGTCACCTTGTCGGCCACCTTGCCCGGCGGCGATACTTCGACGCGCACGGGGTTGTTCAGGTAGGCGGCGGAAATCTCGGCCATCTGCTTGGGCATGGTGGCCGAGAACAGCATCGTCTGGCGCTGCTCGGGCAGAAGGCCCGCGATCTTGCGCAGCGCATGGATGAACCCGAGGTCAAGCATCTGGTCGGCCTCGTCCAGCACCAGGAACCGCGTGTCCGACAGGCTGACGGCGCGGCGGTCCAGCAGATCGATCAGGCGGCCCGGCGTCGCCACCAGGATATCGGTGCCCCGCGCCAGCCGCCCGGCCTGCGCGTTCAGCGACATGCCACCGACGACCAGGTTCACCTTCATCGGCGTGCCCTTGACATAGGCGCCCAGGGTGTCGGAGATCTGCTTGGCCAACTCGCGCGTCGGCGCCAGGATCAGCGCGTGCACCTTGCGCGCATCGGGCTTGCCGCCCGCCGCCTGCATCTGCGCGATCAGCGGCAGGCCAAAGGCCGCCGTCTTGCCGGTGCCGGTCTGCGCCAGCCCCATCACGTCGCGCCCGTCCAGCGCATGGGGAATCGCCCGGCCCTGGATCGGGGTCGGCTCGGAAATGCCCTGCTGGGCCAGCGTCGCGACAAGCTTGGCAGGCAAGCCCATCATTTCGAATTGATTATTGGTCACTCTCGTATCCTCTCGCCCGCACACCGGCCCCATGGCCCGCGCGCGGATCATTATCGCACAGCCCGTCACAACAGGCCGGCATCGTGGTTAGCGCCCGGTCGCCACCTTGCGGGCCACATGCCCGTCAAAGCCGCCAGAGCGTCGATCCCCACGCGTGATCTTGGGAAAACTGCTGCACCTGCCCTGATCCGCCCGGATGATTGTGGTCCGGGGCTTGCGTATCTGCTCACGCGGCAGAAGGGCGATGCGTGACTTGCAAATGATGGCTTTCGCGTCACAAGTCAACCCATGGGGGCGAAAACGTCTGGAAATGACAGGCAGCAGGGGTTAGAACGCCCTTCCACGACACGCACGAGCCGGGGGCTTCATGACCGAGACAATCATCGCCCGCTGCGAGGCCAAGGGACTGCGCATGACCGACCAGCGCCGGACCATCGCCACCGTGCTGCACGAGGCCGACGATCACCCCGATGTCGAAGAGCTGTATGCCCGCGCCTCGGCGCGCGATCCGCGGATTTCCATCGCCACGGTCTATCGCACCGTGAAACTGTTCGAGGAGGCCGGCATCCTCGACCGGCTGGAATTCGGCGACGGGCGCGCCCGCTACGAGGATGCCGAGCGCGACCACCACGATCACCTGATCGACATGAACTCGGGCGCGGTGATCGAATTTTGCGACCCCGATATCGAGGCGCTCCAGGAACGGATCGCCGCCAAGCTGGGCTACCGCCTCAAGGGGCACCGACTGGAGCTCTATGGCGTGCCGCTGCGCAAGGACTGACCGGCGCGCGCACGGGGATCGCCGGACGCCTCCGGCGGGAGTATTTTGGGCAAGATGAAGGGCGGCGCTGCGCCATTCTCTGCAAGGGTCTCATCTGGCTCAGGCCGCGCCCTGCTGCGCCTGCTGGCGCTGCCAGAGGGTGCGATAGCGCCCGCCCCGTGCCAGCAAATCGTCGTGGGTGCCCTCTTCGACGATGCGGCCATCCTCCAGCACGATGACATGATCGGCGCCGGCCACCGTGGACAGGCGGTGCGCGATCATCAGCACCGTGCGCCCTTCGGCGGCGCGGTCCAGCGCGTCCTGGATCTCGCGCTCGGTTTCGGTGTCCAGGGCGCTGGTGGCCTCGTCCAGCAGCAGGATCGGCGGGTTCTTGAGCAGCGCGCGCGCGATCCCGACGCGCTGTTTCTCGCCGCCCGACAGTTTCAGCCCCCGCTCGCCCACCTGCGTGTCATAGCCCTGCGGCAGCGACGTGATGAACTCGTGGATCTGCGCGGCGCGCGCAGCGCCCTGGACCTGCGCGTCGGTGGCGCCGTCACGCCCGTAGGCAATGTTGTAGCGGATCGTGTCGTTGAACAGCACCGTGTCCTGCGGCACCACGCCGATCGCGTCATGCAGGCTGTCTTGCGTCACGTCGCGCAAATCCTGCCCGTCGATCCGTATCGCGCCGCCGCCCACGTCGTAGAAGCGGAACAGCAGCCGCCCGATGGTGGACTTGCCCGACCCGGACGGCCCCACGATGGCCACGCTGCGCCCCGCGGGCACGCTCAGGCTGATCCCGCGCAGGATCGCGCGCTCGGTCTCGTAGCCAAAGCGGACATCGTCGAATTCCACCGCGCCGCCCTGCACCCGCAGCGGGTGCGCGCCCGGCTTGTCGCTGACCTCGACGGGTTGCTCCAGCAGATCGAACATCTCGCCCATATCGACCAGCGCCTGCCGGATCTCGCGGTAGACGGACCCCAGGAAATTGAGCGGCATGGTGATCTGGATCATGTAGGCGTTGACCATCACGAAATCGCCCACCGTCAGCGTGCCCGCCTGCACGCCCATGGCCGCCATCACCATCACCACGATCAGCCCCGAGGTGATCAGGAAGGATTGCCCGAAGTTCAGCATCGACAGCGAATAGGCGGTCTTGAGCGCGGCATCCTGATAACGGCCCATCGAGGCGTCATAGCGCGCCGCCTCGCGCGCCTCGGCGCCGAAGTACTTGACCGTCTCGAAGTTCAGCAGGCTGTCGATGGCCTTCTGGTTGGCCTCGGTATCTTGCGTGTTCATCTCGCGGCGCAGCTTCACGCGCCATTCCGTCACCTTGAAGGTGAACGCGACATAGATCGCGATGGTCACGCCCACAACCGCCAGGTAGCTGAAATCGAACAGGAAAAACAGCATCCCGGCGACCATCAGCAATTCCAGGACCAGCGGCCCGATCGACAGCAGCAGGAACCGCAGCAGGAAATCCACGCCCTTGACCCCGCGCTCGATCACCCGGCTCAGCCCGCCGGTGCGGCGCGCCAGGTGATAGCGCAGCGACAGGCGGTGGATATGGGTGAACGTCTCAAGCGCCAGCGCCCTGAGTGCGCGTTGCCCCACCGCGGCGAACAGCGCATCGCGCAACTGCTGGAACCCGCCCGACATCAGTCGCGCCATGCCATAGGCCACGGTCAGCCCGACCGCGCCAAGCGCCAGCAGCGGCACCCCCTCGCCCGAGAGCGCATCGACCGCGTACTTGTAGATCACCGGCGTCACCACCGCGATCAGCTTGGACGCCAACAGCGCCAGCAGCGCCAGCACCACGCGCCGTTTGACCCACGGCTGATCGTCGGGCCACAGGTACGGGGCAACGCGGCGGATCGTGCGCAGGCCCGAGGCCTGATCAGCGGTCAGCGACGCATCGGTCGGGGTCAGTCGGCGCATCGGAAGCCTTCTCGATGGGAACGGTGCGAGGGACAGATAGCCCCCCGCCGCCCCGATGACCAGCCTTGTCGCCAGCTTCGAACACGGATCACTCGGGCACGGTGAATACCTGCCCCGGATAGATCAGGTCGGGATCGCGGATCTTGTCGCGGTTCGCCTCGAACACGCGCACGTAAAGGATGCCCTCGCCGTAGTTGCGCCGCGCGATCCCCCAAAGGGTATTGCCGCGCTGCACCACCACGCGCCGCACCGGCGGTGCGCCCTCCCCGGCGCCCTCGCCGCTCGATCGTTCCAGCGCGCGCGCAAGTTTCTGCTTGTCCTCGCGCTTGAACGGGGTTTCCACCCGCTCCATCACCTCGCCGGTCGCGTCGATCTGGTCCACCCGCAGGGTGTAGACCCCGGCATCGACATTGGGCAGCGTGCTGCTCCAGTTGCCGTCGGGCGCGATCCTCGAGGTGGTGATCGGCGCGTTGTCCACGTAGACCCGTACAAAGCGGTCCCCCTCGCCCCGGCCCGAAATCTGCACCTCGCCGGTGTCGGAATAGCTGATCGTGTCGATCGACAGCCGCGTCATCGCCTCGGGGGCCGCATCGCCGC
>CAZOKA010000126.1:6326-6950 GCA_964580265.1 uncultured Rhodobacterales bacterium
TGCATCAGGCGCACACCTTCGCGCGTGGACATCAGGACCGCGGGGGCCTTGGGCGGGGTGGCCGCGCTATCTGCCCGCGCGACCGTTTCAGGCGCGGCATCGGGCGTTTCCGGGGGCTGGGACTCGGCAGTGCCGGACACATCCGGCTCGGCTGCCTCGATGCCCTGCGGAGGCACCTCATCCGGCGCGGTTTCGGCCACTTGCGGCGCTTGCGCGGCGGGCTCGGCCTGATCCGTATCACCGGCCGCGCCGGCGGTTGGCTCCGCGCCCGGCGTGGTGCTGTCGGTCGCGCCCTCCGCGCCGCCGGATGCCTGCGTGGCGCTGTCGGCCTCGGACAGTTGCCGCGTGCCGGTGCCGGCCGAATCCGGCTCCGGCTCCGGGGCGGGCCTGGTTGCCTCGACATCCGCCTCGGCCTGTCCGGTCGTCCCCTGCTCAGGGTCCGCGGCCTCGGTCATCTCGCGGGTCTCCTGCGTTGGCTGTTCCGCGGCCGTGTCGGGCCGGTCGGCTTGCGCCGCCTGCCCGTCCTGCCCCGCATCGGCGACATCCATGTCACCCCCGGCGGTGGCGGGCGCCTCGGGGGCTGGGTCCGGCTCTGCGCCGAAGGGGGCGATGATCACCGTGTCA
>CAZOKA010000127.1:0-6940 GCA_964580265.1 uncultured Rhodobacterales bacterium
TGAGACCGGTGCTGTCCTCTCACCGCCTCACTGCAAGCTGCACATCAAGCACGGTGAAGACCAGCACCATTATTGTCTCGAAACTTGACCGGTCCGTTCAGGTGGCGCAAAGAGGTGGGACAAATCGTAACCAATCCGCCAAGCGGTTGCAGCCTTTCCAATGGTTTATCGAGCTGGCAGGCGATCCAGGGTCGCCCACCATTTCCCCGACGATTTTCCCGTTGCATTCCACCTGCTTGCCGGGCGCCACCCGGTCAGGGGATCAGCACCGCCGCGCGCTCGAATTCCGCGGCATCCCGGCCCAGGTCATCATACAGCACCTCGACCCGCACACGTTTGACGCTGCCGGGCTCCAGCCCCATCACCGGCAACCCCTCGTCGTCCAGCAGGGCGTTGGGGCTGGTGTATTCCATGTGGCAGGGGGGCATGTCATAGGGCCGCATCGCGCCATCGTTGATCGAATACCTGATCGCCTTCAGCCCGCAGCGCCACGCCAACAGATGCGTGAAATAGACCATGTCCTGCCCGTTGTAGACCCGCACCGCGACCCAGTTGCCGCGCGTCGCCTGCAGGATCGGGCGCACCTCGGTGGCGGTGGTGAACTTGCCGGTGGGCTGCTGCGGCTCGGCCTGGCCATCGTCCTGCGCCTGCGCGCCGCCAGCGGCCATCCATGACGCCAATAGCGCCGCCATCATGCCTTGTGGGGTCCATATGCGCATGGGGTAACTCCATTATTCACGAAATCATGCCCTTGGCCCTTCTGCGCCGGGATCATGGCGCCTATACTGCGCGAAATCCCTGTCCAAAGGCATGATCGAGTATGGCGCAACAGCCGCAAGAAATCCAACCTTTCAACATCATGGTAATCGGGCAGAACGGACGCCTGCAATACGAGGCACTGCTTTTCGCCGCCTCGCTGCGCCACGCCAGCCCCGGCTTTCGCGGCCGCCTGTTCGTCGCCACGCCGCAGCCCGGCCCCCTGTGGGACCGCGATCCGGCCATTCGCGACGACGCCACGCTTGCCCTGCTGGCCGAACTGGGCGCCGAACCGCTCCCCTTCGAAAGCCGCCATTTCGGACAGGCCTACCCCTATGGCAACAAAATCGAGGCGCTGTTCGCCCTGCCCGAGGGCGAGCCGTTCGTGTTCTTCGACACCGACACGCTGATCACGGGCGAGCTGTCCGATGTGCCTTTTGATTTCACCCGCCCCTCGGCCTCGCGCCGGGTCGAGGGCACCTGGCCCACGCTTGAGCTGTACGGCCCCGGCTACACCCGGATCTGGAAATCGCTCTACGACCGCTTCGGGCTGGATTTCGACAGCTCCCTGGACCTGTCGCAACCAGACGAGCACTGGCGGCGCTACCTCTATTTCAACGCGGGCTTCTTCTACTATCGCTGCCCGCGTGAATTCGGGCAACGCTTCCTCGATTACGCGCTTGAAATCCGCGACGCCCCCCCGCCCGAACTGCAACTGCAAGAGATGGACCCCTGGCTTGACCAGGTGGCGCTGCCGCTGGTCATCCATTCCTTCGGCGGCGGGCGCGACGCGCTCGAACCCGGCTGGCTCGACGGGCGATCTTCCTGCCACTACCGGCTGCTGCCACTGCTCTATGCGCGCGAGGATGACCACACCGTCGAAATGCTGGACGCGGTCACCCGCCCCAACCGCATCAAGAAGGTGCTCAAGCAGTATGACCCGTTCAAGCGGATGATCTACCAGGGGCGCGGCGAAAAGGTGCGCGCCCTGTTCGACCGCGCCGACCTGCCCCGCCGCGAACAGGTGATCCGAAACCGAATTAAGAAAAACGGCTTCTGGATGCGCTGAGGCGCGCGCGCCCCCCGCATGAGGCAATCGCGCCCTGGCGTCCTGCTCGCGCGAATCGACATTTCAAGCCTCGAAACCACCGTTTTGGGCAGAACGCCAATCGTGAAGGGTCCGCGCGGTGGTCGGGTCAGTCGCCGTTTTGCTCGGCCTCGATCCGGCGCCATTTGGCGACATTGGCGTTATGCTCGGCCAGCGTTTCGGCAAAGGCATGTCCGCCGCTTCCATCGGCCACGAAATAGATGAAATCGGTGTCTGCCGGGTTCATTGCGGCTTCAATGCTGGCGCGGCCCGGATTGGCGATTGGCGTAGGTGGAAGCCCATCAATTACATATGTATTCCAAGGTGTTTCGCGGCGAAGCTCACTTTGCCGCAAGCCCCTTCCGAGGGGGCGCTGCCCCTTCGTTATGCCATAGATCACGGTCGGGTCAGTCTGTAGACGCATACCGCGTTCGAGGCGGTTCACGAACACGCTGGCAACCTGCCGGCGCTCGTCGGGCACGCCGGTTTCCTTCTCGATGATCGAGGCCAGGATCAGCGCTTCCTCCATGCTCTCGACAGGCAGGTCTTCAGCCCGGTTTTCCCATGCAGAACTCAGGATAAACTCTTGTTTTTCCTTCATTCTGTTGATCACCTCCTGGCGCGTCTCCCCCATGCGCAACTCGTAACTGTCGGGCGCCAGCGTGCCTTCTGCGGGCGGCGTTTCCACCGTTCCGCCCAGGATCTGGATGTTCTCCAGCGCGGCTATCACCTGCCAGCTCGTCACGCCCTCGGCCATGGTGACGCGATAGCGTGTATCGGCGGCACCACGCGCCTCGGCAAAGGCGTCTGGCTGCGCCTCTTCAGAACTTGAATTATGTTCGGCAACTGTTTGATATTGCTCTGTTTGCGGGTCAAGTTCGCGCAGCTCCATCCGCATGTCCGCGATGCCGATCCGATACAACAACTCGGTGCCGCACGTGCTGCCGCCGCCGCGCGTGATGATATCGGCGATCTCGGCCATCGAGGCCCCTTCGGGAACCAGGAAACTGCCCGCCTTCAGCTTGTCGTTCAGGCCCGCGTACTCGGTGCCGATGCGATAGATTATGTCATTGGAAACAGCACCTTGCGCCTTCAACTTGCGGCTGATGGCGGTCATGGTCGCGCCCCGCTCCACCTCCAGGCAGATGCGCTCGGTCAGGGGGCCGGGGCTGGTATACTGCGTTTTGCCCCACAGGATCACCCCGCCTACCAGGAAGGCGAAAACAATCAATAGAGTCAGTGCATTAGAGGCAATATTTCGCCACATCATCCGGCTTTCCCGAACAGAACGCTGGCATTGGTGCCGCCAAACCCGAAGGAATTCGACAGCGCCACCTTCACCTCGCGCTCCCGCTTGGCGTTGGGGGCCAGGTCAATCGGCGTCTCCACGGCAGGCGTGTCCAGGTTGATCGTCGGCGGCACCACCTGGTCCCGCAACGCCAGGATCGAAAAGATCGCTTCAATCGCCCCCGCAGCCCCCAGCAGATGGCCCGTGGCGGACTTCGTCGAACTCATCGTGACCTTGCTCGCAGCCTTACCCATAAGGCGTTCGACGGCTGCCAGCTCGATCACATCGGCCATGGTCGACGTGCCATGCGCGTTGATGTAATCGACATCCACCGGCTGCAATCCCGCCCGCTCAAGCGCTGCTTTCATTGACCGGAAACCGCCGTCACCATCAGGCGCGGGGGCCGTGATGTGATACGCATCTCCCGACAGGCCGTAGCCCAGAACCTCGGCATAGATATGCGCGCCGCGCGCCACCGCATGCTCGTAATCCTCCAGCACCACAACACCGGCGCCTTCGCCCATGACAAAGCCATCGCGGTCAATGTCATAAGGGCGGCTGGCGGTCTTGGGGTCGTCCGCGCGCTTGGTCGATAGCGCCTTGGACGCGTTGAAACCGGCAATTCCGATCTCGCAAATGGCGGCCTCGGCACCCCCCGCAACCATCACGTCGGCATCGCCCCACTGGATCAGCCGCGCCGCATCGCCGATCGCATGTGCCCCGGTCGAACAGGCCGTGACCACCGCGTGATTGGGCCCCTTGAAACCGTACTTGATGCTGACCTGACCACTTATCAGGTTAATCAACGCGCCAGGTATGAAAAACGGGCTGACACGCCGCGGTCCTTTTTCGGCCATCATCAGCGTCGTCTGCTCAATCGACTGCAATCCGCCGATCCCCGAGCCGATCATCACCCCCGTGCGCAGGCGGCTTTCCTCGTCCTCGGGCATCCAACCCGCGTCGCTCACGGCCTGCGCGGCTGCGGCAATGCCGTAGAGGATGAAATCATCGACCTTGCGACGCTCTTTCGGCTCCATCCAGTCGTCAGGGTTGAAGGTGCCATCGCTCCCATCGCCAAGCGGCACCTGGCAGGCATAGGTCGTGGTCACGCGGGACGGATCGAATCGCGTGATCGGACCGGCGCCGGAGTCTCCGGCCAACAGACGCGACCAGCTTTCTTCGACTCCGCTGGCCAGTGGCGTCACCAGCCCCAGCCCTGTCACAACAACTCGACGCATGATAGTGCCCCTTCCAAAGCGCAGTTTGTTTGCTCTTACCGCGCCTGCCCCCCGGGGGGCAAGGCCATCGGGAAAACCCCGTGCAGCTCTTTGCGCAAATGACCTGACTGGTTGCCTACTGGAAGGTCGCCGTCGGCTCAGGCTCCGGTTGCGCCACGGCAAGCGCTTCGGCCAGATCCACGTCACGGGACATCAACGCGCGCCCGATTAACGTGCCGGAAATGTTCGACACATATTTGAGGCGGGCCACATCATCTGCGCTGCGCACCGTACCCCGCGCTATCACGGGATGGCGGGTATGCGCGGCAAGGCCCGAAATTATGCCCAGCCGACCTTCCTGCTCTTCGATATCCGCATCGATATCGGTCACGATGATGCCAGCCAGCGGCGCATTGTCAAAGGCCCGCACGAAGTCCTCGGGCGAGAATGCGCTGGCCGAGCGCCAGCCATCCGTCATCACATGGCCTTGGTAAATATCAACGGACAACACCATCTGATCGGGGAAATATTTGGCCAATTCCCGCAGCAGATCGGGTTCATGCGCGGCCATGGTTCCAACAACGATGCGCCCTGCACCCTTGTCTATCCATTGCGAAACCCGATCGCGCGAACGAAATCCACCACCAAGCTGCACCGGGATACCCGCCGCACGGATAATTTCCTCGATCAGGTCGTTGTTGTCACCACCACCGGCCAGGGCGTCGATGTCGGTGACATGCATCCAATGTGCCCCCGCTTCAGCAAAACCACGTGCGGTCTCGATGGGGTCTACGTGCCAGATCTCGGGTTCCTGCAAGCGCCCGCGCGTAAGAGAAACGCATTTGCCGTCTTTCAGTTCGATTGTCGGATAGATGATCATGACATCGCCTTCTGCTGGAGGTTTAGCGCATGTCTGCGCCCTCTGGTCGGAACCAGACCAACGAACCCTGTATTCTATCAAGGATGCGCGATATCTCCAAATCGGCATACCGGCGTCTGTTCGCGCCACGCATACAAAAAGGCCCCCACCATTGCTGGCGGGAGCCTTTGAAAACCCGGTCAGGCCGTGTGACTCAGGAGGCCTCGGTAATGAACTTCACCGCGTCGCCGAAGGTCTGGATGGTTTCGGCCGCGTCATCGGGAATTTCGATACCGAACTCTTCTTCAAAGGCCATTACCAGCTCAACGGTGTCCAGGCTGTCAGCGCCGAGATCGTCGATGAACGAGGCGTTTTCGACCACCTTGCCTTCTTCAACACCCAGGTGCTCCACAACGATCTTTTTGACGCGATCTGCGATGTCGCTCATGATTCCAGTCCTCATTCTGTTGGGCAAAATGCCCGGTTCCTGCCCTCGCCCGGAGGGACGGCATCTGCTTTGCCCTGTCTAAAGGGCGGCTCTTGGTCCCGCAAGACGGGAAAACAGGTAACGCGCGCGCGCCCCTAGAAAAGCTGCGCCGCCTATAGCACATGATACACGACACGCAAACGCTTTCACACCATACCTGAGCGTGTAATTTCCTACTACCTGAACATCCTGGGCTAGAGCATCGCCATTCCGCCATTTACGTGCAGGGTCGCCCCGGTAACATAGCCTGCTTCGGGACTAGCCAGGTACAGAACCGCCGCCGCGATCTCTTCGGGTGTCCCCATCCTGGCAGCGGGGATTTGTGCATTTATCCGCTCTTTCTGATCATCGGTAAGCACGTCGGTCATGGCCGTTGCAATGAAACCGGGCGCAACAGCATTTGCTGTTATACCCCGGCTGGCCACTTCGGCCGCCACAGACTTGGTCATGCCGACCATTCCGGCCTTGGCAGCAGCGTAATTTGCCTGTCCAGCGTTGCCGGTTGCCCCGACGATCGAGCTTATGTTGATGATACGCCCCCAACGGGCTTTCATCATCGGGCGCACCACCGCGCGGCAAAGCCTCATTGTCGCGGTCAGGTTCACATCCAGAACGCGTTGCCAATCGTCGTCAGACATGCGCATGAACACTTGGTCGCGGGTGATGCCGGCGTTATTGACCAGAATATCCAGGCTTCCCATGGCTTCGATTGCCTGCTTGGGCAGGGCATTGACCGCCTCGGGGTCGCCCAGGTCACAAGGCAGGACATGCGCCCGGCTACCCAATTCCGCGGCCAACTCCTCTAGCGGAGCAACACGTGTGCCGCTCAATCCCACTGTGGCACCGGCGGCGTGCAGGGTACGGGCAATCGCTCCGCCGATTCCCCCCGAAGCGCCGGTAATCAGTGCACATTTTCCACTCAGATCAAACATTGTGTCTCCTTGGCTCTCTTGTCACGCGTGCAGGCTCGCAGCCGCCTCTTTCACTTCGCTCGGCGTCCCGACGGCGCGGCACGCGATAGAGCGGTCTATGCGCCGCACCATGCCCGACAGGGCCTTACCCGCGCCAACTTCCCAAATCTCGCTCACGCCGTGCGCTCCCATCCACTCCACGCTTTCGCGCCAACGGACACGGCCGGTCACCTGTTCGACCAACAGCGCACGGATGCGGTCCGGGTCGGTAACGGTATCAGCCAGCACATTCGCCACCACTGGGCGTACCGGCGCAGCGATATCAACCTCGGCCA
>CAZOKA010000128.1:0-6872 GCA_964580265.1 uncultured Rhodobacterales bacterium
CGCGGGCGCTCATCTCCACCTTCTCGGGCCGCCCGCCCACATGCATGTTCGAGCGCGTCTCGCCGGCCGCCGGCACCCGGTTGATCGCGCCGACAGGCTCACCATCCACCAGGATCACCCGCTTGTCGCCATTGGATACATCCGGCAGGAATTTCTGCGCGATCAATGGCTCGCGCGAGAACCCGGTGAACAACTCGTGCAACGAAGACAGGTTCCTGTCGCTCTCGGTCAGGCGAAACACCCCGGCGCCGCCATTGCCATAAAGCGGCTTGAGGATGATATCGCCATGCACATCCTTGAAGGCCCGTATCGTCCCCAGGTCGCGCGCGATGGTTGTCGGCGGCGTCAGGTCGGGGAAATCCAGAACCATCAGCTTTTCGGGGTAATTGCGCACCCAGAACGGATCATTCACCACAAGCGTTCCGGGCTGAAGGCGCTGCAACAGGTGCGTCGTCGTGATGTAGAACATGTCGAACGGCGGATCCTGGCGCAACCACACGACATCGAACTCCGACAGGTCCACTTCGGCCTCGGCCCCGAGGCTGAAATGATCACCCTCGACCCGCCGCACCGTCAGCGGCCACCCCCGCGCGGTGATCCGCCCCTCCTGGTAGGCCAGCTTGTCCGGCGTATAGTAGAACAACTCGTGCCCGCGCGCCTGCGCCTCTTCGGCGATGCGAAAGGTGCTGTCGGCATTGATGTCGACCGGTGCGATCGGGTCCATCTGAAAGGCAATTTTCATGTCGTGATCCCTTGCGATATCGCCCCTTCAATGGCTCAACCCACCGCAAGAGGCAAATCAGAAATCGCAGAACGCGTTCTCGATGATCCTTATCTCGCCGCACCCGTTGACCAGCGCCGCGTCGAATCGCATCTCGGTCAGTTCGCCCTCCGCTTCGCGATCCGCATAGACGCTGGCCGCCGTGCGGATGCGCCGCATCTGCGCCGCGCCAAGGCTGCTGGCCGCCGTATCGAAATCACGCGCAGCCTTGACTTCGACGAAAATCAGGCAATCCCCCTGGCGCATGACAAGGTCGATTTCGCCTCCCCCCCCACGCCAGCGACGGGCGGCAAGGCGCATGCCGCTTGCCTGGTAGACCTGCATCACCCGCTCTTCCGCCGCGTATCCAGCCAGATAGGCGCGCTGGCCCCTGCGGCGATGCCGCGCGACAGGTTCTGCACCGGCATCGCCGGGGACAAAATGCAACGACATGATCTACCTTTCCCCGACGCAACCGCCGGCATTCCATATCATCCACATGGGCCAAGGATCACCCCGCCCCGAAACACGCGCAGGAGGCAGGGGCACCCCGTCACCCCCCGCGCCCGATCTTCAGCGCGGCCTTGTACACAGTACGCCGCGGCAGGCCTGTCTGCCCCGTCACCGCATCCACCGCGTCGCGCAATGAGTGTGCTTCAAGTGCGGACGCAAGCAAGGAGTTTAATTCATCTTCCCTAATATTTTCCGAATGCCCACGATCCACCAGGACAACGATTTCGCCCTTCACGGTCTTCTCGGCGGTGTAGTGTGCCAGGTCCGCCAGCGTTCCGGGAATCACCTCTTCGAATTTCTTGGTCAACTCGCGGCAAATAGTGGCCCTGCGATCCTCCCCCAGGACGTTCGCCGCATCGCGCAGCATCGCCGCCAGCCTCTTGGGCGATTCGTAAAATACCAGCGTCGCAGGCACCGCGGCCAACTCGGCCAAGGCGGATTTCCGCTGTCCCGAGGCATTGGGCAAAAACCCCGCGAACAGGAATCGGTCGGTCGGCAACGCCCCCACCGTGAGCGCCGCGATCACCGCCGATGGCCCCGGCGCCGTCGTTACCCTGTGCCCCGCAGCCCGTGCATCGCGCGCCAGCGCATATCCCGGATCGGCCACCAGGGGCGAGCCCGCCTCGGAGGCATAGACAACCGATTTTCCCGCCGCCAGATAAGCCAGCAGACGCGGCCGCACCCGTGCACCATTGTGGTCATGATACGCCAGCAGCGGCCGATCCCCCAGGGCCACGCCATGAATATCCATCAGCCGCCGCATCGCGCGGGTATCCTCGGCGGCGATCACGTCCGCGCCGGTCAGCAGGTCCAGCGCCCTGAGCGTAATGTCGCGCGCCGCGCCAATCGGCACCGCCACCAGGTAAAGTCCGGCCTCCGGCTTCTCATCTTCCCGATTCAACACTGGACCCGCCTCGCATGGTGTTTATTATCGCTCCCGAAACCGGCGGCACCCAAGACCGTCTTACCCGAGGGAGCCCGAATACCCCATGTTTGCCGTTTTGACTATCGCCCGCAAGCCGATCGCCCGGATCGTCCTGATCCTCTCGGCGCTCTGGCTGACTGCCTGCCAGCCCGTTGGCCTGTCACCCGCCACCGGACCCGGCATCAATTCAGACGGCCCGGTTCCCGTGGCCCTGCTCGTGCCGCGCGGCTCGGGCAACAGCGGCGACGCCGTGCTGGCGCAATCGTTGGAAAACGCGGCGCGGCTGGCCATACAGGATTTGCAGGGCGTCGCGATTGATCTGCGCGTCTACGATACCGCCGCAGCCCCCGCGCAAGCCAGCAGCGCCGCGATACAAGCCGCCGATGACGGTGCGCGCATCATCCTCGGCCCGGTCTATGCCGAAACCGCCAACGCCGCCGCGGTCGCGGTCGCCCCCCGCGGGATCAACGTGCTGTCGTTTTCCAACAACACCACCATCGCGGGCGGCAATCTCTTCGTGCTCGGCCAGACATTCCAGAACACCGCGAACCGGCTGGTCGGCTACGCCGCCTCGCAGGGAAAGTTCAACGTGCTGGTGGTTCATTCCAACGATACCTCCGGCCAATTGGGACGCCGGGCGATTTCGGACGCGGTTGCGCAAAACGGCATGACGCTGGCCGGCTCGGTCTCTTACGAGCTGTCACAAGAGGGGGTCATCGACGCGGTCGGACGCATCGTCGAACGGGTCAAGGAGACGGGCGCCGACACCCTGTTCCTGACCGCCAACACCGCCGGGGCGCTCCCCCTCCTGAGCCAGCTACTCCCCGAGGCGGGGCTGGAGCCGGGACCGGACCTTCAATTCGTGGGCCTGACACGTTGGGACATCCCGGCGCAAACGCTGGAACTGCCCGGGGTGCAGGGGGGCTGGTTCGCGCTGCCCTCCCCGGACCTGAGCGCACGTTTCCGCAGCCGCTACGAGGAAACCTATAGCGGCGCGCCACACCCGATCGGCGGGTTGGCCTATGACGGCATCGCGGCGATCGGTGCGCTGGCCCGCTCGGGGCAGCGCGACGCGCTCAGCACATCGTCACTGACACAGCGCGCCGGCTTCCAGGGCGTTGACGGCATCCTGCGCCTGCGCGCCGATGGCACCAATGAACGCGGCCTTGCCGTGGCCCGGATCACAGACAAGAAGGTGGACGTCATTGATCCCGCGCCCAGGTCATTCAACCGTGCCGGATTCTGAGTCGGCCAGCCATGCCGGCACCGGCGCCGACCGGATGATGCCACGACCACCGGACGACCTGATCTGCGCACCGGCCGCAATCTTTGACAGCGCCAGCGTGGCGCGGGCACTGGATGATGTTGCGCGCAATGCCGCTGACTCCAGCGCCATACACGCCGGCGCGGTGCCGATCCTGAACCAGGCAATGGCGCGCGGCAGGCAGGCCATCGCCACCGCCTTCGCACAGCGGCCTTTCGCCTCGCGCCCGACAACGCGCGCCTATTCGTGGCTGACCGATTGCATCGTCACCAGCGTCCTTGACCTTGTCACCCGTGCCCACGGCGCCGATAACGACGGCATCGCCCTGGTCGCGGTCGGTGGCTACGGGCGCGGGGAAATGGCGCCACATTCCGACGTTGACCTGCTGTTCCTGTCCCCGAAACAGCCGACCGGGCGCATTCGCGAAACCATCGAGACCATGCTTTACATCCTGTGGGATCTGAAGCTGAAGGTCGGCCACGCCACCCGGACCTTGCGCGAATGCCTGTCGCTCGGGGCCGAGGATTTCACCATTCGCACGGCGTTGCTGGAACATCGCTTTCTTGCTGGCGACGCCGCGCTTGCCAGCGAACTGGGCCGCCGCCTGCACAAGGATCTGTTCAAGAGCAGCGCGCGCGAGTTCATCGAGGCCAAGCTGGAAGAGCGCGACGCGCGCCATGAGAAACAGGGCGGCCAACGCTACGTCGTGGAACCCAACGTCAAGGAGGGCAAGGGCGGGCTGCGCGACCTGCAATCGCTGTTCTGGATCGCCAAGTACCTGCACGGCGTGCAGGACGCCGCCGAACTGGTGAACCTGGGCATGTTCACCGCCGACGAATTCCAGACCTTCGCCAGCGCCGAATCCTTTCTTTGGGCGGTGCGCTGTCACCTGCACCTGCTGACGCGGCGCGCGGCGGACCAGCTTACCTTCGACCTGCAGGTCGAGGTGGCCGCGCGCATGGGCTACAAGGATCGCGGCGGGCGCCGCGCTGTCGAACACTTCATGCAGGACTATTTCCGCCACGCCACCGCCGTGGGCGACCTGACGCGCATATTCCTGACCAAGCTGGAGGCCGACCACCTGAAGGGCGCGCCGCTGCTTGAGCGGATATTCCGCCGCAATCCCAAGGTGAAACCGGGCTATCGCGTGATCCGCAACCGCCTGGCCATCGAAGACGAGGCGGCATTCCTGTCAGACAAGCTCAACCTGCTGCGCCTGTTCGAAGAGGGCCTGCGCACCGGCATGCTGATCCACCCCGACGCGATGCGCCTGGTCACCGCCAACCTCGCGCTGATCGACGACGACATGCGCAACAATCGCGAGGCGCAGCGCATCTTCCTCGACCTGATGCTGAAACACGGCAATCCCGAACGCGCACTGCGCCGCATGAACGAGCTGGGCGTGCTGGCCGCCTTCATCCCCGAGTTCGAGCCCATCGTCGCGATGATGCAGTTCAACATGTATCACCACTACACCGTGGACGAACACACCATCCAGTGCATCCGCAACCTCGCCCAGATCGAGCGCGGCGAACTGGTCGAGGAACTGCCCGTCGCCAGCGGCATCCTGCGCGAGGGCGTCAACCGCAAGGTGATCTACGTCGCGCTGCTTCTGCACGACATCGGCAAGGGCCGGGACGAGGATCACTCCGTGCTCGGCGCCCGTATCGCGCGCAAGGTCGCGCCGCGCCTTGGCCTGACGCGGGCCGAATGCGATACCGTGGAATGGCTGGTGCGCTATCACCTGCTGATGTCCGACATGGCCCAGAAACGCGACCTCAGCGATCCGCGCACCCTGCGCGACTTCGCCAAGGCGGTGAAGAACCGCAAGCGGCTGGACCTGATGACCGTGCTCACCGTCTGCGACATTCGCGGCGTCGGCCCCGGCACCTGGAACAACTGGAAGGCCATGCTGCTGCGTCAGCTACACGCCGAAACCGCGCGCGCCCTGGAACACGGGCTTGAGGATCTCAACCGCGAAAATCGCGGCAGCCAGGCACGCAAGGCCCTGCGCAAGGCGCTGTCGGATTGGCCCGCCGCCGATCTGAAACGCGAAACCGCGCGCCATTACCCGCCCTACTGGCAGGGTCTGGATACCGCCACGCAGGTGGTGTTCGCCAACATGCTGCGCGACTTGCCCGAGTCCGAGGTACGGATAGACCTGCACCCCGATGAGGAGCGCGACGCCACCCGCGCCTGTTTCGCGCTGGCCGATCACCCCGGCATCTTCTCGCGGCTGGCGGGCGCGCTGGCGCTGGTCGGCGCCAACGTGGTGGACGCGCGCACCTACACGTCAAAAGACGGCTACGCCACCGCCGTATTCTGGATACAGGATGCCCACGGCCACCCCTACGACGACGCCGGGCTACCGCGCCTGCGCAAGATGATCGACAAGACACTCGCCGGCGAGGTGGTGCCGGCCGAGGCGATCCAGGGGCGCGACAAGATCCGCAAACGCGAGCGCGCCTTCCGCGTGCCCACCTCGATCACCTTCGACAACGAAGGCTCGGAAATCTACACCATCATCGAGGTCGATACCCGCGATCGCCCCGGCCTGCTCTATGATCTGACGCGCACGCTGGCCTCGGCCAACGTCTATATCGCCAGCGCCGTGATCGTCACCTATGGCGAACAGGTCGTGGATTCCTTCTACGTCAAGGATATGTTCGGGCTCAAGTTTCACTCGGCTTCCAAGCAGGCCGCGCTGGAAAAGAAACTCCGCGCCGCCATCACCCAGGGCGCCCAACGCGCCCGGGAATGATAACCCGGTCTGCCCGAGCCGACACAACGCAAACCACCCCCGCGCCCCGGACTTGAGCCGGGGCCTCCTGCTCTCGGCAAGAGGCGTCAGCCCCGGTAGCGGGCGCATACAGGTATCGCCGCGCTGTTGACTCGCGCAGACGTGCTGTCGTTAGATTTCGAAACTTGGTCTCATGTATCTGGTACGGAGGTAAATTCGATGCGAAGCACTTTCATGGCATTTCTGATTGCATCGGCAGCATTCATTACGCCCGCGATAGCGCAAGACATTACAAGCGGCCCACGCGTGACCATAAAATCAGACTGGCATGCGCAGAATGGCGGACCATACAGCCCCAGGATCGTGTCGTGCAATTCAAGTAGCGGCATGTGCTTGCGGGATACACGCTCGGCACCTGCCAACAAACCCATGACTAAAACAGAGAACGGGTTGCAGGTCGTGTTCAAGGGCCAAGGCATTGTCTACATGTTCAGGCCCGGCGGCAAGGGCACGTTCCACGACATGAACGGCAAACAGACGGGCACGTTCACCTGGTCGCAGTGATCCGCACTTGATTGCGCTCTGTTTCCCTCGAAATACAGACGCCCAATGGCGATCTTGCCTGCCACGCCGGAAGAGTCGAATGGCCTGTTGCGGACATCCATATTGC
>CAZOKA010000129.1:0-6792 GCA_964580265.1 uncultured Rhodobacterales bacterium
TCCGCGACCGCACCGGCCTGCTGCTGGACCCGTATTTTTCCGGCACCAAGCTGAATTGGATACTCGACAATGTCGAAGGCGCCCGCGCCCGCGCCGAGGCGGGCGAGCTGCTGTTCGGGACGGTCGATTGCTTTCTGATCTGGCACCTGACGGGCGGCAAGGTGCACGCCACCGACGCCACCAACGCCGCGCGCACGCTGCTTTATGATATCCGCAAGGGCCGTTGGAGCAGCACCATGTGCGATCTGCTGGATATTCCCATGGCGATGCTTCCGCAGGTGCGCGACAGCGCCGACGATTACGGCGTCACCCGCGCCGATCTGTTCGGGCGCGAGATCCCGATCCGCGGCGTTGCCGGCGATCAGCAGGCCGCCACCGTCGGGCAGGCCTGCTTCACGCCCGGCATGATGAAATCGACCTATGGCACGGGCTGTTTCGCGCTTCTCAATACCGGGGCGACGCCGGTGGTGTCGCAAAACCGGCTGCTGACCACCATCGCCTACCAGATCGACGGCCAACCCACCTATGCGCTGGAGGGGTCGATATTCATCGCCGGGGCGGTGGTGCAATGGCTGCGCGACGGGCTGAAAATCATCCGCGAGGCGCGCGAGACGCAGCCGCTGGCCGAGGCGGCCGATCCGCATCAGAACGTGGTGCTGGTGCCCGCGTTCACCGGGCTGGGCGCGCCATACTGGAACGCCGAATGCCGCGGCGCGATCTATGGTCTGACGCGCAGCTCCGGCCCCGAGGAACTGGCCCGCGCCGCGCTGGAAAGCGTCGGCTACCAGACCCGCGATCTGCTGGCCGCGATGCATTCCGACTGGAACGATGCCGCCAGCGAGGGCGTGTTGCGCGTCGATGGCGGCATGTCTGCCTCGGACTGGACGATGCAGTTCCTGTCCGACATCATCGACGCCCCCGTGGACCGGCCCGAGGTGCTGGAGACGACGGCGCTGGGCGCGGCATGGCTGGCGGGGATGAAGGCCGGGGTTTACCCCGACATGGATGGCTTTGCCGCGCAATGGGCGCTGGAGCGGCGCTTTGTCCCGCAGATGGACGAGGGCACCCGCGCCGCCAGGACAGACGCATGGAAAAGGGCGGTTGCGGCCACGCTCAGCGTGTGACCGCACCGTTGCAATGATGGGCGCCGGAGCGGTGCCCGACAACCGAAATCGCCCGGTTCTGTTAGCGCTAGCAGGGCCGGAAATCAAAGGAGACACCACATGACCATCAAGCTGGCAATCAACGGGTTCGGGCGCATCGGTCGCGGTGCGCTGCGCGCCTGGGTGGAATCGGGCCGCGACGATATCGAGATCGTCGCCATCAACGATCTCGGCCCGGTGGAAACCAACGCGCACCTGCTGGAATTCGACAGCGTCCACGGCCATCTGAACGCCGATATCGCGGTCGATGGGGACAGCCTGATCGTCAACGGCCACACCATCCGCGTCACCGCCGAACGCGATCCCGCCGCCCTGCCGTGGGGCGATGTGGACGTGGTTCTGGAGTGCACCGGCGTATTCACCGCCCGCGACAAGGCCGCCGCGCATCTGCAATCGGGGGCGGGCCGGGTGCTGATCTCGGCGCCGTCGCCGGATGCGGATCGCACCATCGTGGTGGGCGTCAACGATGGCGCGCTGGCCGCCGATGACCGGGTCGTGTCGAACGCGTCCTGCACCACCAACTGCCTCGCGCCGGTGGCGCAGGTGCTGCACGATGCCTTCGGGATCGAAACCGGCTACATGACCACCGTGCACAGCTACACCGGCGATCAGCCGACGCTGGATACCATGCACAAGGATCTCTACCGCGCGCGCGGCGCGGCGATGTCGATGATCCCCACCTCCACCGGGGCGGCGCGGGCGGTGGGGCTGGTCCTGCCCGAGTTGAAGGGGCGGCTTGACGGATCGGCCATCCGCGTGCCCACGCCCAACGTGTCGATGGTGGACCTGGCCTTCATGCCCACCCGCCCCGCCAGCGTCGAGGACGTGAACGCCGCCATCACCCGCGCCGCCGAGGGCCGCCTGCGCGGTATCCTGTCGGTCAGCGACAAGCCGCTGGTGTCATCGGATTTCAACCACAACCCCCACAGCTCGGTCTTTGCGCTGGCGCAGACCCATGTCACCGCCGGCGGCATGGTGCGGGTGGTCGCGTGGTATGACAACGAATGGGGCTTTTCCAACCGGATGCTGGATGGCGCGGCGGCAATGATGCGCGCGGCGCAAACCCCGCCACAGGCCCTGCGCGCCTGACTTGATCCCGGCGCGCGGGGCGGGCAGACTGCAACGCCACACCGCCAGGAATACCGTTCATGTCCACACTCCCCCACCGCCCCCCTGCCGTGATCCTTGCCGGGGGGCAGGGGCGGCGCATGGGCCATGCCGACAAGGCGCTGTGCCTGCTTGCAGGCAAGCCGCTGCTGGATCACGTCATTGCTCGGCTGGCCCCGCAATGCGATCGGCTCGCGCTTAGCGCCAATGGCGATGCCGCCCGATTTGCCCGCTTCGGCCTGCCGGTGCTGCCGGATGCAACGCCGGATCACCCCGGCCCGCTGGCCGGGCTGCTGGCGGGGATGGACTGGGCCGCCGCCGATGGTGCGTCCGCGATCCTGTCGGTCGCCGTGGATACCCCGTTCCTGCCGCCCGACCTGGCCGCGCGCCTTGCGGCGGCGGCGGGGCAGGGGGCCGCCATCGCCGCCAGCCCCGATGCCAGCGGCCAGATGCGCGCGCACCCCACCGCCGGTCTTTGGCCGGTCCACGCGCGCGCCGATCTGCGTGCCGCATTGGCCGCCGGCCACCGCCGCCTGATGGCCTGGGCCGAGGCGCAGAATGCCGTTCAAGTGCCGTTCGAGGCGCACCCGCTTGATCCGTTCTTCAACCTGAACACGCCCGCCGACGTGGCGCTGGCCGAACGCCTGATCGCGCCCTGACGCCCGCGCGAAAAAAAACGCATCGGATCTGAAACTCTTTCCTCGCCCCGCCCGTGTCTGCCCCTGACCGTCGCCAGCAAGGCGTCGGACGAACACGAAACTGGAGGAAAGAAAATGACCATCAAGACACTGATCCCCATGATCGCAGCCCTCGGCCTGAGCGCCGGAGCGGCCCTGGCGGATAACCCCATGGTGGGCGGCGCGCCGATGTATGCCGACAAGAACATCGTGGAAAACGCCGTCAACTCGGCCGATCATGAAACCCTTGTTGCCGCCGTAAAGGCCGCCGGGCTGGTCGAAACCCTGCAGGGCGAGGGGCCGTTCACCGTGTTCGCCCCCACCGACGCGGCGTTCTCCATGCTGCAATCGGGCACCGTCGAAACCCTGCTGAAGCCGGAAAACAAGGCGACCTTGCAAAAGGTGCTGACCTGCCATGTCGTGGCCGCCGACGCGATGTCGGATGCCATCATGGGCATGATCGACGATGACGGCGGCATGCACCCGGTGCCGACGGTTGGCGGCTGCACCCTGCAGGCGCGCTATGACGGCGATACCATCATGCTCGAAGACGAGCGCGGCCGCTCGGCCACGGTGACGATCGCCGACGTCAAGCAGTCGAACGGGGTCATTCACGTGATCGACACGGTCCTGTTGCCCGCGATGTAAGGGGTAAGGGCGCCTCCGGCCTTCCCCGGTCGGTGGGCAGCCCATGTCACGTGAATGTGTGCCGCCCGTGATTGCGGAACCACGGGCGGCACGCCACATTTGGAACCGGACAAGGGAGAAGAGCCATGCAACGACGATCCTTCATCACGGCTGCCGTGGCGCTTGCCGGGGCTGGCGGATTTGCCGGTTTCCGGTGGGCAGGTCAGGGCAACGCCGCGGAAAGCTTCGAGTTCACCCGCACCGAGGCGGAGTGGAAAGAGATGCTGACCGATCTGGAATACCACGTCATGCGCGAGGAAGGCACCGAGCGCGCCTTCACCTCGCCCCTGGACAAGAATTACGATCCCGGCCTTTATCACTGCAAGGGCTGCGACCTGGCGCTGTATTCGTCCGAACACAAGTTCGATAGCGGAACCGGCTGGCCCAGCTTCTGGCAGGCGCTGCCGAACGCCATCGGCACGAAAGAGGACAACACGCTGTTCACGACGCGCACCGAATGCCACTGCCGCCGCTGCGGCAGCCACCTGGGCCACATATTCGAGGATGGACCCGAGCCGACAGGCAAGCGGCACTGCATCAACGGTGTATCGCTGCTGTTCAAGGCGGCGTGACGGCGCGGGCCCCCGCGGCCCAATGAAACCATCCCGCCCCGGGCTTGACCCGGGGCCTCTTGCCCAAAACACGAGGCCCCAAAACACGAGGCCCCGGGTCAAGCCCGGGGCGCGTTGTGCATGGCTCACCCTTCTTCGCTCTCCTGCATGGCCGCGATGATCCGCTCCATGTCCCGCAGGAACCGGGCGCGCTCGGCCTCCGATAGTGGCGCCATGGCGGCCGCGTTCTGCGCCGTGGCGGCGGCATAGGCGGGGGCGCGCAAGGCGCGGGCGCGCTCGGTCAGCCACACGCGCTGCACCCGCGCGTCGCCCTCTTCGCGCGTGCGCCGGATCAGGCCGTCGCGTTCCATCCGGCCCAGGGTGTTGGCGATGGTGGCCTGCTCGATATCCAGCCTGACGCGCAAGTCCTTCTGCGTCAGCCCGTCGCCTTCCCACAATTCCAGCAGGACGGGGAACTGCCCCACCGTCAGGCCCAGCGGCTCGATCCGGGCGCGCAGTCCCCGCGCGAACAGCCGCGCCATGTGATTGGCCAGGTAGCCGGCCGATGCGGATTTATCGAATGTCATGAGGGGATATTGCAAAAATATAGCAAGCTATGCTACATAATATAGCAAGCTATATTGTTTTGCCTGAAAGGAGCCCCTCATGCTTGTCCGTGTCCATGCCATCGCCGCGACCATCGCGTTTCTCACCGTCCTGACCTTCTGGATTTCCACCGTTCTGGCCGAGGCGTTCATGCCCGCCGCCGCCATCGTGGCGGTCAAGCGCGGGGTGCTGTGGGGGCTGCTGATCCTGGTGCCCGCCCTGATGGTGACGGGGGCGACGGGGTTTCGGCTGGGCCAGCGGCGCAAGGATGCGCTTACGCGGGCCAAGCGGCTGCGCATGCCGGTCATCGCGGCGGGCGGCGTTCTGGTCCTGATTCCGGCGGCGGTTTACCTGGCGGTTAACGCCGAGGCCGGACGCTTCGACACCAGCTTCGCGGTCGTTCAGGGACTCGAATTACTGGCTGGTGGAATCAACCTGTGGCTGATGTCGCTCAACATTCGGGATGGTCGAAAGCTGTCCTTGGCAGGCCGATCAAGGGCCGCGTGAGGGGGCGAATCGCATGGCTCCAAACGTACATTTCAAAGCGCGAAATCACCGTTCCGGGCAAAACGCCAATCGTTAACGCCCCGCGCGCCGGGGGTTGCATTCACTTGAAGCTGCGGCTGTCCTTGATCTGGTCCCAGGCCCAGACAACCTGCTGAAGCTGCTCTTCCTGGCTGCGGTCGCCGCCGTTCATGTCGGGGTGCAAAACCTTGATAAGTGCTTTGTATGCCTTGCGAACTTCGGCTTTCGTCCAGTGGTCGCGGGCCTCCAGGATCTCGATCGCGCGTCGCTCGGTCGGGGGCAGGCGGCGGGTCTGCCCGGTCACCGATTTGCCCGGATTGCGCGTCGCATTCTCACCCAGAACCTGATGCGGATCCTCTATCCCCAACCGAGCCCAAGCCCGCGCCTCCGGATCGGACATGGGTTTCGTCTGCCTGTCCCAGACCTTGTCCTTGGACATTTGCGCGTTCAATTCGGCCTCGGTGGTGCCGTCGAAGAAGTTCCATTTCAGATTATATTCACGCACATGATCCTTGCAGAACCAATAATAATCATCCAACACATCGGGCGCTTTGGGTGCGCGATATTTACCCGCCTCCTGGCACCCCTCGTGTTCGCAGACGCGCTGCGACGTCTCGAATGCCCCGGTCATCCCGCGCCGCCCGCGCGGGTTCTTCTTCTTGGCGGAAGATACTGACATGTCGAAGCCGAAAGGGTCGGTCTTGGCCATCGGAACACCTTTGCAATTGGGAGGCAGGAGTTTAACCTATTTGCCGCCGGGATAAAGGGGTGAGGACAAAAATTTATGCCCATATCAGACGAGATCCAAAACGCGCTAGAACACGCATTCAATCCACAACATATTGAAGTTATTGATGAAAGCGAGGCGCATCGCGGTCATGCCGGTTACATCGAGGGCGGTGGGAGCCATTTCAGAGTTAGGATGCGCGCGGATGCATTCAAGGGACAGTCGCGGCTGGCGCGGCACCGCGCGGTGCACGCGGCTCTCGGGCCGGACCTTATCGGCCGGATTCACGCCCTCGCACTGGAGCTGGAGCCGTGATCACCCGCGCTGATTGTCGTCGTCGTCCTGTTCCGAGCCGGCCGATTCGATCTGCGGTCCCGGATCGTGGCGAAACGCGCCGCTGAGCGGCGGAACGCTATCGGGGATAACGGTGTGCGAATCCGCATGTTCGGTGTCAGTGGCCTCGCGGTAGAACACCAGGATGTTGTGGGTTACAATCTGGGTGCGCAGCAGGCGGCGCGCCTCTCCCGGCAGGCTTTCGGCCCGCAGAAATGACCATCCCGCAGCGGCCATGTCATTGAGAACTTCCTCGACTTTATGGGCAAATCGATCCTCCGGGCGCTTGAGGCCCTTGACCTTGTCGGCCCGCTCCGGGGCGGGAATGACCTTGTATTCGTACATCAGGCAGGGGCCTTTCCGTCTTGATGCGCACCGGCGCAGACTAGCAGCGCCCGGCGCGATGCAGAAGGGGC
>CAZOKA010000130.1:0-6135 GCA_964580265.1 uncultured Rhodobacterales bacterium
AACAGCACGATATAGGCGGTATAGGCGGCCCGGATCGCGCGGGGCTGTGGAATGGTGGGGATCATCGCGCTGTCCTTTCCTAGCCCATTGTCTTTTCAAGGGTTTGGCCCGTCAGGCGCAGCATGGCCCAGACGATCACCGAGGACAGGATCAGCAGCATGAACCCGAAGGCGGCGCCCAGTTCCCAGTTGAAGCGCACGATGAACTGCGAGTAGATCAGCTCGGTGAACCACAGGCTGTCCTTGCCGCCCAGCATGGTTGGCGTGAGGTAGTTGCCGAGCGACAGCATGAACACCACGATGCTGCCCGATACGATGCCGGGGGTGGCGTGGGGGATGATGATCTCGCGCAGGATCGAGGGGCCGGAGCCGCCGAGATCGTAGCCGGCCTCGATCACGGAATCGTCGAGGCTTTCGAGGGTGGTGACCAGCGGCACCACCATGAAAAGCATCGAGGTATAGACGAGGCCCACCATGATCGCGGCGTCGTTATACAGCATCTCGACCGGGCCGGCGGCCAGGCCGGACCATTGCAGCAGGTTGGAAAACAGGCCCGTCTCGCGCAGCAGGATCATCCAGCCGAAGGTGCGCACCAGTTCGGACACCCAGAACGGCACCAGGCACATCAGGAACAGCGCCGATTGCAGGCGGCCCTTGATCATCTTGGCGATGTAGTAGCTGACCGGGAAGGCGATCAGCAGGGTGATGAAGGTTGCCGTCACGGCCATGATCGCGGTGCGCGCGAAGGTGACCAGGTAGAGCGGCTCGTTCAGGAAGGTGCGGTAGTTGGCGGTGCTGGTGGCGTATTCACCGACGCCGACGCGTTCGCGCAGCGAGATCAGGAACATGTCGATATGCGGGATCACGATCAGCGCCGTGAGCCACAGCAGGATCGGCATCAGCAGCAGGATGAAGCCCAGTCTGGCCTGTGCGCGCATGGCTCAGGCCCCCGTTTCGGCGGCGAAGCAGTTGCCGTGTGCGCCTGCCCAGCCGATATGCACGCGGGCGCCCTTTTCCAGCATGGCGAATTCGCCCGATTGCGGCAGGGTCACCTCGATTTCGCCGCTTCCGGCGTTGTCGCGGAACAGGATGCGGCTGGCGGCGCCGTTGAACAGGATCGAGGTGACCTGCCCGGACAGGCGGTTGTCGAAATGGGCCAGTTCATCGGCGGTGTGGGCGACGCGGATCGCCTCGGGGCGGACGTAGATATCGGCGCGGTCGCCGCGCGACAGGGTGCGCCCGTGCGAGGCGCCGTGGAGGGTCAGGCCGCTGTCGGTGCGCAGCTGCAGGGCGTCGCCTTCGACCCGGTCAACGGTGGCGGGCCAGCGGTTCGTGTCGCCCACGAAGCCAGCAACGAAGGCGGTTTCGGGCCGGTAATACAGATCGCGCGCGGCGCCCAGTTGTTCGAACCGGCCGTTGTTCATGACGGCGATCTGGTCGGACATGACCAGCGCCTCGGATTGGTCGTGGGTGATGTAGACGAAGGTGGTGTCGAACGCGGCCTGAAGTGCCTTCAGCTCGATCTTCATATGCTCGCGCAGCTTGAGGTCGAGCGCGCCGAGCGGCTCGTCCAGCAGCAGCACATCGGGTTCGAGCACCATGCAGCGGGCGATGGCGATGCGCTGTTTCTGGCCGCCCGACAGCTCGGACACCTTGCGCTTGCCCACGCCGGGCAGGCCGATGCGTTCGAGCACCTCGCCGACCTTGCGGGTGATGTCCGCCTTGGGCAGGCCGGCGCGGCGCAGGCCGTAGCCGATGTTGTCCTCGATGTTCATCATGGGGAACAGCGCGAGGTGCTGGAACACCATGTTCACCGGCCGTTTGTTGGGCGGCACGTTCAGCATCGAGCGGCCCTTGATGCGGATATCGCCGCTGGTGGGGGGCAGGAAGCCGGCGATCATGCGCATGATCGTGGTCTTGCCGCAGCCCGACGGGCCGAGAATGGAAAAGAAAGACCCCTGGGGGACGGCAAAGCCCACGTTATCGACTGCGGTAGCGTCACCGAACCGCTTGGTCAGGGCGGTGCATTCCAGATCGGGGGTCATCGGTTATCCTGCGGCAGGTGGAACGGAATGCGGCACCCGCGCGCGAGGGCGGGTGCCGCAGGGCATTGTGCGGGTGGATCAGTTGGCCGCCTTGACGCGGTCCAGAACGCCGCCTTCGATGGCTTCGAGGCCGGCGGGGACGGGCGGATACCACTTGATGTTATCCACGTCCTCGGGCGGGAAGCTGTTTTGGTACTTGGCCTTCAGCGCGTCCGAGGCGTAGGCATCCGCGCCCTTGGAGGCGGTGAAGTTGCCGGCCGAGGCGGTGATCATGGCCGATACCTCGGGCTGCATCACGAAGTTGATCCAGTCATAGGCGGCCTGATCGGCGCGGCCCTTGGCGGGCAGAACGAAGGTGTCGATCCAGCCGAGCGCGCCGGAGTCGGGCGCGACGAAGGTGATGTCGGCGTTGTCGTCGTTCAGCTTCCAGCCGCCGGTATCCCATGCCATTGCCGCAACCACCTCGCCCGAGCGGAGCAGGTTCATCAGCTCGTCACCGCCGCCCCAGTAGGTTTTGACGTTGGGTTTGCAGTCTTTCAGCTTGGCCTCGACCTTTTGCATGATCTCGGTATAGGCGGCCTCGTCGCCGTAGGCGGCGAAGGGGTCAAGCCCCATGGAAAACGCGAAGCCGATCAGGGTCGGGCGCTTGAGCCGGTAGGACACCTGCCCGGCGACATCGTCGTTACACAGGTCGGTATAGTCGGTGACGCCGGATGCCTTGGTGGTGTCCAGAACCAGGCCGCTGGTGCCCCAGACGTGTGGCACGCCGTACACTTCGCCGCCGACGGTGGTGTTTTTCTTGGTCGCCTCCAGCATCGAGGGGATGAACAGGCTGCTGTCGATCTGGGACAGGTCGATGGGCTTGTAGATGCCGAACTCGGCCTGCGGGCCGGCGATGCGGTCCTGGCTGGGCTGTGCAAGGTCGAAGCCGCCGCCGCCGGTGGCGCGCAGCTTGGCGATCATTTCCTCGTTGTTGGATTTGGTCACCTCGACGGTGTGGCCGGTTTCGGCCTCGAACTTTTCGATGACATCCTGGGGCGCGTAGCCGCCCCATGTCAGCAGGCGGAGCGTTTCGGCGCTGGCGCCCTGTGCCATGGCGATCAGGCCGATCACCCCGGCCGAGCGGGCAAGGTTGATCGTGAAGGAATTACGTTTCATTTCAGTCCCCTGTTTTCAGGTATGGTGTGCACTCGCTGACCTGCCATCTTAGTGAAACAGATTTGCGACAATGTCGGTCATTCCGTTTTCGTTTTTTATCGGATAGTAAAATAAAGACAGGCAGATTTTGTGAAAGTCAACATCGACGATCAAAATTCGCGCTGGATCGCGCAAATGCCGGCGGTGATAACGCGCAATCGAGGAGGTGCCTGTGGCCATTTGCCACCCGGCCCGCGCGCGCCTGGCCCGGAAAGCAAGGAGCAATGACATGAGAGACCTCAGCGACCTGATAGACCAGGGGCGCGGCACCGCGCCTGCCGACATGGTTCTGCGGGGTGGGCGGGTGTTCGACCTGACCACCGGCGAGATGATCGCGGGCGATGTCGCGATCTGTGGCGATACCATCGTCGGGGTTGGCGAGGCCTATGAGGGGCGCGAGGTGATCGACGTGAGCGGCCAGATATTGGTGCCGGGATTCATCGACACGCATCTGCATATCGAAAGCTCGCTGGTGACGCCTTTCGAGTTTGACCGCTGCGTCGGGCCGCGCGGGGTGACGACGGCGATCTGCGATCCGCACGAGATTGCCAACGTGATCGGGGTCGATGGCATTCGGTATTTCCAGCGCGCGTCGGAGCATACCCTGATGGATATCCGGGTGCAGCTCAGTTCCTGCGTGCCGTCCACGGAGATGGAGACATCGGGCGCGCGAATCGAGGCGGATGCGCTGGCAGGGTTGCGCGGGCATCCGTCGGGGATCGGGTTGGCCGAGTTCATGAACTATCCCGGCGTTCTGGCCAAGGACGCGGGCGCGATGGCCAAGCTGGAGCTGTTTCGCGGCGGGCATATCGACGGGCACGCGCCGATGCTGTCGGGGCGCGACCTGTGTGCCTATATCGCCGCCGGTATCCGCACCGAGCACGAGGCAACCACCGCCGAGGAGGCGCGCGAGAAGCTGCGCAAGGGGATGCGGGTGCTGATCCGCGAGGGATCGGTGTCAAAGGACATGCACGCGCTGGCGCCGGTTCTGACCGATGTGACCGCGCCCTACATGGCGCTGTGCACCGATGATCGCAATCCGCTGGATATCGCCGAGCATGGGCACCTGGATTACATGATCCGAAGCCTGATCGCGCTGGGCTGTTCGCCGCTGGCGGTTTACCGCGCGGCCAGCCTGTCGGCGGCCGAGGCGTTCGGCCTGCGTGATCGGGGCCTGATCGCGCCGGGGCGGCGGGCCGATATCGTGGTGCTGGACAGCCTGGAAGAGTGCCGCGCCGCGCGGGTGCTGTGTGCCGGGCAGGAGATGACCGAGGCGGCATTCGCCGCGCGCGGGAGCGTGGCGCCGGTGGGACGCGGATCGGTCGATGCGCCGGCTGTCACGGCGGCCAGCTTTCGCACCGGGGGCAACCGCGAAGAGACGGACGTGATCGGGATACTGGATGGCAAGATCATCACCGAGCACCTGCACGAGGTGATCTCGATCGAGGAAGGCGACAAGCGCCCCGATATCGCGCGCGACCTGGTCAAGATCGCGGTGGTCGAGCGGCACGGGCGCAACGGCAACATCGCCACCGGGTTCGTGCGCGGCTTTGGCCTGGCGGCGGGGGCGATCGCATCGACGGTGTGCCACGATCATCACAACATCGTGGTGGTCGGCGCGGATTACGATGACATGGCCCGCGCCGTGACCCGCCTTGGCGAGACCGAGGGCGGCTTCGTCGTGGTGCGCGGCGGCGAGGTTCTGGCCGAGCTGGCGTTGCCGGTGGCCGGGCTGATGAGCCTTGAGCCGTTCGAGGTGGTGCGCGACCGGCTGTCGGATCTGCGTGCGGCGGCGACATCGCTGGGTGTCACGCTGGAGGAGCCGTTCCTGCAACTGGCGTTCCTGGCGCTGCCAGTGATTCCGGCGCTCAAGATCACCGACCGCGGATTGGTCGATGTGACCCGGTTCGAGATCATCGGATAGCGCGCGTTCTGCACTGCGAAACGAATTTCCATTTATTGACGCAGCAACACGAACGCTCTACCTTGCGGCGTCGAACGGGTGGGGAGCGGGCGCGTGCGCCGTGCCCGAAAAGTGCCCGATGATCTGAAAAAGAAAGGCCGCACATGTCCGATATCCATCAGGTAAATGATCTGATCTCGATCGAAATGGATGGCGATATCGCCTTGATATGCATTGATAATCCGCCTGTGAACGCCACCGGGCAGGTGGTGCGTCAGGGATTGGATGATGCCATTGCCAGGCTGGCTGCCGACGGGTCCGTCAAGGCAATTGCCATCTACGGGGCCGGGCGCACTTTCGTCGCGGGGGCGGATATCAAGGAGTTCGGCAAACCGCCACAGCCGCCCGCGTTGCCCGAGGTTTATGACCGGATCGAGGCCTGCGAAACGCCCGTCGTCACCGTGATGCATGGCACCGCGCTGGGGGGGGGTCTGGAACTGGCGTTGGCCACGCATGCGCGCGTCGGGATCGAGGGGTTGCGTGTGGGACTGCCCGAGGTGGCGCTGGGCCTGTTGCCCGGCGCGGGCGGCACGCAGCGCCTGCCGCGTCTGGCGGGGATACCCTTTGCGCTGGATGCGTGCCTGTCGGGGCGGCATGTGCCCGCGCAGGAGGCGCTTGAGGCTGGCGTGCTGGACCGGCTGGAGGCGGGCGAGCCGCGCGACGTGGCGCTGAAGGCGGCGCAGGACGCAGCCAGCGGCGCGCTGAAGACGCGACGCACCGGCGATCTGAAGGTCACACCGGACGAGGGCGCGTTGCAGCAAACGGCGGACAAGTTGCGCAAGACGCAGCCGCTGCTGTTTTCGCCGCACAAGATCGTGGAGTGCATCCGCACCGCGGCCGAGACGCCGCTGGACGAGGGCCTGAAATTCGAACGCGCGGCGTTCATGGCGTGCATGGACACCCCGCAGCGTGCCGGATTGATCCACGCCTT
>CAZOKA010000130.1:6145-6771 GCA_964580265.1 uncultured Rhodobacterales bacterium
GGCCTTGTTCACGTACTCGGTCAGGTAGCGGCGCGCCTTTTTCGGCGAGCGGGCTGTCAGCAACATCCCCGAGGCCAAGGGCGAGGCGCGCCCCATCGACAAGGTCGGCATCATCGGCGGCGGCACCATGGGATCGGGCATTGCCACGTCCT
This sequence comes from uncultured Rhodobacterales bacterium, assembly GCA_964580265.1. Classification (GTDB taxonomy): domain Bacteria; phylum Pseudomonadota; class Alphaproteobacteria; order Rhodobacterales; family Rhodobacteraceae; genus Sediminimonas. The sequence continues at coordinate 6,298 of CAZOKA010000130.1, forward strand.
GCCTGCTGGCCGGGCTGCCGGTGCACCTGATCGAGGTGGCGCAAGAGGGGCTGGATCGCGGGGTGGCGACGATCAGCGGCAATATCGACGGCGCGGTCAAGCGCGGCAAGCTGCCCGCCGAAAAGCGCGACGCGACGTTGGCGATGTTGCAGCCGTCGCTACAGATGGACGACCTGGCCGATGTCGATCTGGTGATCGAGGCGGTGTTCGAGGACATGGGCGTGAAGACCGAGATCTTTGGCAAGCTCGACAAGATATGCAAGCCGGGGGCGATCATGGCGTCGAACACCTCGTACCTGGACGTGAACCAGATCGCCGCCGCCACCGCGCGCCCGCAGGATGTGCTGGGCCTGCATTTCTTCAGCCCCGCGCACGTGATGCGGTTGCTGGAAATCGTGGTGGCCGACAAGACCGCGCCCGATGTGGTGGCGACGGGTTTTGCCCTTGCCAAGCGGCTGAAGAAGGTGGGCGTGC
>CAZOKA010000131.1:0-2844 GCA_964580265.1 uncultured Rhodobacterales bacterium
CACCGCCAGCGTCGAAGGGTCGAAATGATCGGTGCCGGTATCCAGCGTGTGCGATGACAGCCGGTCCATCAGCCGCGCCATCGCCGGCAGCGGGTTGTTGGCGCGGTGCGGATAGGCCGAATGCCCCTGCACACCCGTCACCGTGAACCACGCCGACAGCGAGCCGCGCCGCCCGATCTTGATCATCTCGCCCATATGGTTGGGGCAGGTCGGCTCGCCCACGACGCAGGCGGCCATCGCCTCGCCCTCGGCCTGCATCCAGTCCAGCAATGCGGCGGTGCCGTCGGTGGCGTCGCCTTCCTCGTCCCCGGTAATGGCCAGGATCACCGCGCCCTCGGGCGGGGTATCGCGCACGAAATCCATCGCGGCGGCGACAAAGGCGGCCACGCCCGATTTCATGTCGCAGGCGCCGCGCCCCCACATCATGCCATCGCGGCGCTCGCCGCCGAAGGGATCGGCGGACCACGCCGCCGGGTCACCGACCGGCACCACGTCGGTGTGTCCGTTGAAGCCTAACGTCCGCGGGTGCCCCTTGACCCCCCAGCGGGCAAAGAGGTTGGCCACCCCGCCGCGATCGACGCGGGTGCAGGCAAAACCGGCCTGTTCCAGCATCCCCTGCAAAAGCACAAGCGCGCCGCCCTCTTCGGGCGTGACCGACGGGCAGCGGATCAACCGCGCGGTCAGGTCTACCGGGTCTGTTGGCGTGAACGTGTCATGTGGCATTGCTGGCTCCTTCTTGCGTCGTGGCTGCGCGCCCTTTCCACTTGCGTGGCGCAAATGACGCGGCGCCACCCAGGCAGACCAGAATGGACTTAACAGGCGCGCAGGCGGCGTGCTAGGCTTTCGATAATAATAGCCCGAGGCAGGGCAGACCGAGCAGGCGACCCGCCGAAAGCCGACAGACGCAAGGCGGCGGGACATTGAAGTAACAAGGTTTCGATAAGGGGGCATCCCCCTTCGCGCTACGGGCTGTGCTGCCTCCAACCGGGTTGGGGCAGGATGACGACACGTTGCAAAGGCGATGGACAGCCAACCATGACGCGCACAGCGCCATTCGGCCGGAGAGGCTGACATGGCCTGGATCGGCATGGCGGGCCAGACCGAGCACCTGTTTTCGACCCTTGGGCTGGAGGAAGACGTGCCTTCAGGCCGGGCCATCCCCCCTGACCTGTCATCCCCTGACAGCCTGCTTGTGCGCGGCACGATCCTTGTCGAAGCACGGCTTTCCCCGGATCGGCGGCCCCATACGCTCATCGGGTTCAATCGCGATCATCCGTGGTGCAGCAGTCTGTCGCTGAGCACGCTTCCCGGCGGCGGCATTGCGCTGGTGTTGACGCAGGGCGCCGACGTGATCCATGCCACCTTGCCCGACAGGCTGCCCGCGCGCGGCGAGGCGGTGCGCATAACCTATGCCTGGGACGCCCCCGCGCATCATGGCCGCCTGAGCGTCGAACATCCGAGCAGTGGGCGCATTTTCCTGACACGGGTCGAAGCGCCCAAGCCACTGCTGCTATCCGATCTGCGGCTGTTGACGCGCGATCTGGCCAGCGCGCAGCCGGGCAACGAGGTGACGCTGGTGGCCATCTCCACCGTGCCAGAACCAATCGGCCCGCAGCCCACGCTGAGTCCCGAAGTGCCCATTGCCACCCCGAGCGGCTACCGGCCAGCCGGGTCTTTGCGCACCGGAGACCTGGTGCGCACGATGACTGGCCAAACCGTGCCGGTGCTGGATGTGCTGCGCCACACCGTGCCCGCGCGTGGCACCTTTGCCCCCGTGCGCCTGCGCGCGCCCTATTTCGGGTTGCGCAGCGATATCGTCGTCGCGCCCGATCAGCGCCTCGTCATCGGTGGCTCGGACGTGGAATACACCTTTGGCCGTGAACGGGTGCTGGTTCCCGCCCGGCACCTGGTGAATGGCAGGTCCGCCCTGAACGAAAGCTGCGGGCCAACCGCCCGGTATGTTCAATTGCTTCTGCCGGGGCACGAGGTGCTGATCGCGGCGGGCACGCCGACCGAAAGCCTGTTCATCGGTCGCATGCGGCGCAAGCGCGAGCTGCTGGCCGCCAGTGTGCTGCACCGATATCCCCGCGCCTACCTGCCCGAACACGCGCAATCTGCCTATCGGGTTCTGAAACCCTACGAGGCCATGACCCTGGCGGCGCAACGCGCGGCCTGACCCATCAATCGTAATGCGGGGTGACCTGCGCGACGATGACGGAGTTCTCGTCAAGGGCGCGCTGCATCAGGGCGCGTTCGTCATCGTCCATATCGTGCCCCTGCGCTGCGCGCTCTTCGGCGGTGCCATACCCGGTCACGTCCAGCGGCGCCTGGTCGGCCTGCTTGAGGATGGCAACCGTTTCGCGCACCGCCTCGGCCTCGTCCACGCCGGATGCATAACACATCAGCGCCGCGCCGGTGGCGTCCCTGGGCAGGCCGTCGCCGTCTTTGCGTCCCAGTTGCACCAACAGGGTATAAACCTTCTGACGGTTGGGTTTATCGCTCTTGTCCGTCATCTCGCCTGCCTTCATCTTGCCGAAAATACTCCCGCCGGAGGCGTCCGCAATCACCACATGCGCCCCGGCGGGGGGTGGATCAATCCCTTAGCAGCTCGTTGATCGAGGTCTTGGCGCGGGTCTGTGCGTCCACGCGCTTGACGATCACCGCGCAGTAGAGATTGAGGTTGTTCTTCGTGGGCATCGAGCCGGACACCACGACAGAGCCGGCCGGCACCTCGCCCATGAACACCTCGCCGGTTTCGCGATCGACGATCTTGGTGGACTTGCCGATATAAACCCCCATGCCCAGGACCGATCCCTCGCGCACGATGCAGCCTTCGACCACTTC
>CAZOKA010000131.1:2854-6759 GCA_964580265.1 uncultured Rhodobacterales bacterium
CTTCGGAGCGCGCGCCGATGAAGCAGTTGTCCTCGATGATCGTCGGGCCGGCCTGCATCGGCTCCAGCACACCGCCAATGCCGACGCCGCCCGACAGGTGCACGCCCTTGCCGATCTGCGCGCAGCTTCCCACGGTGGCCCAGGTATCGACCATCGCCCCCTCGTCCACGTAAGCGCCAAGATTCACGAAGGACGGCATCAAAACGACACCCGGCGCGATATAGGCGGAGCGGCGCACCACGCAGCTTGGCACCGCGCGAAAACCGGCGGTGCGCCAGTCGCTGTCGGACCAGCCCTTGAACTTGCTATCGACCTTGTCCCACCAGCCGCCACCCTGCGGGCCGCCGGATTGCTGCTCCATGTCCTTGATGCGGAACCCCAGCAGGACCGCCTTCTTGGCCCATTGGTTGACGTGCCACTGCCCGTCATCGCCGGGTTCGGCGACGCGCAGCTTGCCGCTGTCGAGCGCATCGAGCGTGGCCTCGATCGCGTCGCGCGTTTCGCCCTTGGTGGCGGGGGATATCTTGTCGCGGGTTTCCCACGCGGCCTCAATGGCGGATTCGAGTTGGGCGTTGGACATGCGGGCACACTCCCTGTCTTTTCGTGTTGCGGCTCAACCCTTGCCTATAAGGTCTGTTGTTGCGCCCTGCAATGCGGCGCTGCGGGGGGCGTGCACGACATGGGCGCGCGACAATGTGAACGTGACGCGGCTTTCGCTGGCGTTCGGGCCCGCCAGCCGATAGGTCTGGGGCAGTTTTCAATATCGGGGGTCAAGAGTGACCGAGAAAGATCGAAGCGGTGTATTTCGCGATGCCCACAGCGATATCGAGAGCGCCCACGAGGTGCCGGACACACCGCAGACGCGGGCGCCATCCTACAAGCTGGCCTTTGCCGACAACGAATTCCTGTGCCGGGACGAGTTGCGCCCCGTGCGGCTTCAGCTCGAACTGCTGAAACCGCAAATGATAATGGATGAATACGGCATCCACAGCACGGTGGTTCTGATGGGGGGCGCGCGCATCCCCCGGCCCGAGGACAAGGAAACCGCGCGCACGCAAACCCTGGCGGAGCTGTCGCATTACTACGACGAAGCGCGCGAGTTTTCGCGGCTCATGACTCTGCGTGGCCTGGCAACCGGACGGCACGAGAACGTCATCTGCACCGGCGGCGGCCCCGGCGTGATGGAAGCGGGCAACCGCGGCGCCCAGGAGGCGGGTGGCATTTCCATAGGCCTCAACATCGTGTTGCCGCATGAGCAGGCCCCGAATGAATTCGTCACGCCGGACCTGTGTTTCAACTTCCACTATTTCGCAATTCGCAAGATGCATTTCCTGATGCGTGCCAACGCGATCTGCATCTTTCCCGGCGGCTTCGGCACACTGGACGAGATGTTCGAAAGCCTGACCCTCATCCAGACGGACCGCATGCGGCGGGTGCCCTTCCTGCTCTTCGGCGAGGAATTCTGGCGCCGTATCATCAACTGGGACGCGCTGGCAGACGCGGGAACAATCAGCGACGAGGATCTTGACCTGTTCCAGTTCGTGGAAACGGCCGCCGAGGCCGTAGATATCATCGATGGCTGGGATTACGGCCCCAGGCCAGCGGAAGGCTGAACGCCCGGCTCAGGCCGCGCTTGGCAGGTGGCACAGTTCCTCGCCGCCCAGCATCGAGGTCACGCAGACACCGGCATCGGTTTCCTTCAGCCTGTAGCCATAGCCGGCCAGACGGTGTTTCCATTCACGCGGCGAAACCGCCTTGGTCCGTTCGCGCAACACGAAATCGCGGATATCGTCGGCCGCGGTATCGGGCTCGATAGCGTCGTTGATCATTGTGATTCCCTCCTGCATCGACGTTTCGATACCCGCAGCCTGCGCGCGGAGGGTGTCAACAATTCATCCGGATTGAGGCAATTGAGCGGCGATTCATGAACAATGAAGGCGGTGCAGGCCGGTCACCCGTCGCGATGCACCGCCGGAACCTGCGCGCGCGCCTCGTCGTGGGCCCGTGCAGCCCGCACCAACGCCCGGAACAACGCCTGCTGACGGCGGGCATAAAACAGGTGCTCGGGATGCCACTGCACCCCGATGGCGAACGGATCGCGTTCGCGCTCGACCGCCTGGATCATCCCGCCACGATCCCGCGCTGCCACGCGCAAACCCTCGCCAAGGCTATCTACCGATTGACTATGCAGGGCGTTCACCGTCATCGGCTCATCGCCGGTCAGCTCGGCCAGCAAGGTGCCGGGCACAATATGCACGATCTTGCGCGGCAGTATGGTCCAGCGCCTGTCGCTGGCGGTGTAGGTGCCATAGGCGTCCTGGTGCAGCGTGCCGCCCAGCGCCACGTTAATCATCTGGCTACCGCGACAGATACCCAGCACTGGCAGGCCTGCCTTGGTTGCATCGCGCACAAGGCGCTGTTCCAGCGCATCACGATCATGGTCCATGCGCGCGGATGTCACAAATCGCCCACCATACAGATCGGGCGAAATGTCATCGCCGCCGCCAATTACCAGCCCGCCCACATCCGCGACATCCGGGCGATGCCCCCCGGGACTCCAGCGGCGGGCACGGCCGCCGGCCATCCAGATGTTGAAGGCAATCAGCGGAAAGATGCGCCATCCCGAGCGCCGCGAAACCGTGACACCGATAAGCGGACGCGTCATTGCGGGCGTGTCCCCGCATCGTCCAGCCCCGCGCGGTGCAGGATTGCACCGGCGCGATCCGCCCAGCTTTGCCGTAGCAGGGTCAATGCGCCGTGATCGTCCAGCCACGCATCCGACAGCAGCCCGAGCAGCGCGGCATCGGCCGCCACGCGCTCGACCGTGACCCAGCGTTGCCATTCCTGCGCAATGGACCAGTCGGGGTTGTCAATGCGGCTATCGGGCAGGCGGAAATGAAAGGCGGGCCGCGCCGATGTGGCCTTGGGCAACGTCTCCGCTACCAGATCGGGGCGCAGATGTGCAAAGATCGGCAGCATGTCGAGGCCGCGGTTTCGCGTCGGGGTGCGTTGCAGGTAAACGTCGATCACATCCTTAAGCGCAGCATCGGGGCCGAGCGAGATCAACGCGCGCACGAAATCGGTTGGATACGGATCGGAGAACGGCAGGACGCGGCGCGATTCGTCGATCGGATTGGCGCTGCGCATCCAGTCTTCGATCAGGGCATAGGCCAGCAAGGGGCGCACGATGTCGGCATCTCTTTCCGAGGCGATCTCGATGTTGAGGTGCAAGCCGAACCCGAACAGCAAGCCCCCCTCGCTACCCAGTGCGCCCGCATCGCGCAGCCCGGAGCACAGCCCGGAAAGAGCGCGCAGGCCCGCCATGTCCAACGGTTCGGTTACTATTTCGACCGGAACCACCTCGCGCCCGACCTCAAGCGCGAAGTCACGCAAGGCGCTACGCTCGGCCTTGCGCAGGAAGATGTCCAGATACACCTCGATCTTGCCGATACTGGACCCTTTGACAGTCCAGAACGGGCCATCCCCTTGCGTGGCATGTCCGCCCAGCTCGGCGGTGCATATCTGGGCCACGCGCGCCTCGGACAGGCCGCCAAGTTCGATCTCGACCCCCGTCTTGCGCGGCTGTCCGCCGGCATTGAGCGGCGTGGGAAGCGGCGCGAAATCGGGATCGTCGGGCATGGATAGTGTCCTTGTTCGGTGCGGCCTGAACGCTGCCGCGAGTGTATACATCTGGAACAAGGTGCCAATGGGGATCTGGCCCGCCATGGCGGGGGGTATGACTGGCCTTGAGCCGACGGTTGAGGCGGCGCGCACCGCCTGACCGCCGGGTGGGCGCAGCAACGTTTGTGGATTGCACTTTATGCCCGCCAAATACCTCTTCGTTCTCAACCATTTGATACGCCTGCAAAAGCGCCCGCCCGTCACGCCAGAGGCGTGCCGACTAT
>CAZOKA010000132.1:0-6745 GCA_964580265.1 uncultured Rhodobacterales bacterium
CATAGTTCGCCTGCGCGAACTGGCCCTTCTGCCCGTTGATCGAACTGATCACGATCACCCTGCCAAAGCCACGCTCGCGCATGCCAGGCCAGATCGGATGCACCGTGTTGAACACGCCGGTCAGGTTGGTGTCGATTACCTGTTGCCACTGCTCCGGTGTCATCTTGTGAAACGGCGCGTCGCGGGTGATGCCGGCATTGGCGACAACCACGTCGATGGGGCCCAGATCGGATTCGACTCGCCCGATCCCGGCCTTGGACTCGTCATAGTCGCCAACGTTCCACTTGTAGGTCTTGATGCCGGTCTCGTCGGTGAACTTGGCGGCGGCCTCGTCATTTCCGGCATAGGTGGCGGCGACGGTATATCCCCCATCGCGCAAGGCCTTGGAAATGGCTGCGCCGATCCCGCGCGTTCCACCTGTGACGAGTGCTGTTCGTGCCATGATATCCTCCAATCTGGTCGCGTGTCATGGTAACTCTGTTACTTTGAATTAACATGATGCGCAACATTATTACCCAAAGAAATTTCCGCGATGCGGCGAAATCTTGCGTTCAAATGAAAAAGGGCACCCGTGAGGGTGCCCATCTTCCGTGTCGTTTGCATGTCGATCAGGGGCGTTCAACGCACATCGCCACGCCCATGCCGCCACCGATACACAGCGTCGCAAGGCCCTTCTTTGCATCGCGGCGCTTCATTTCAAAAAGGAGCGTGTTCAGGATGCGTGCCCCGCTGGCCCCAATTGGGTGGCCGATGGCAATGGCGCCGCCGTTGACATTGACGATGGACGGATCCCAGCCCATGTCCTTGTTCACCGCGCAGGCCTGCGCGGCAAAGGCCTCGTTCGCCTCCACAAGGTCAAGGTCCGCCGGTGTCCAGCCCGCCTTTTCCAACGCCTTGCGCGAGGCTGTGACCGGCCCGATACCCATGATCGACGGATCGACGCCCGCCGTCGCATAGGACACGATTCGCGCCAGCGGCTCGATCCCGCGGCGCTCGGCCTCCTCAGTGCTCATCAGCAGGACGCCTGCCGCACCGTCATTGATGCCGCTGGCGTTGGCGGCGGTCACGCTGCCGTCCTTGGCAAAGGCGGGGCGCAGTTTCTGCATGGCGTCCATCGTAGCGCCGTGGCGGATGTATTCATCCTTATCCACCACCGTATCGCCCTTGCGGCCCTTGATGGTAAACGGGATCACCTCGTCGTCGAACTTGCCCGCTTTCTGCGCCGCTTCGGCCTTGTTCTGGCTGGCGACGGCGAATTCGTCCTGCGTTTCGCGGTTGATCTGCCACTTCTCGGCGACGTTTTCGGCGGTGTTGCCCATGTGGTAGCCGTTGAAGGCATCCCACAGCCCGTCGCGGATCATCGAGTCGATATATTTGACATCGCCCATCTTCACACCCGCGCGCAGGTGCGCGACATGGGGGCTGAGCGTCATGTTTTCCTGTCCGCCGGCGGCCACGATATCGGCGTCGCCCAGTTGGATGTGCTGCGCCGCCAGTGCCACCGCCCGCAGGCCCGAGCCGCAAACCTGGTTGATACCCCACGCCGCCGATTCGATCGGCAGGCCCGCGTTGACATGCGCCTGGCGTGCCGGGTTCTGGCCTTGGCCCGCGGTCAGAACCTGCCCCAGGATGGTTTCCGACACGTCGGATTTCTCGATCCCGGCGCGCGCCACCAGCGCCTCAAGTACGGCGGCGCCCAGCTCGTGCGCGGGCGTGTTGGCGAATGCCCCCCCGAAAGAGCCGACAGCCGTGCGCGCCGCCGAGGCAATAACTACGTTGGTCATGGTTTTCCTCCACCAGGTTGTTCAAGGGGCACCCGCCCCCAGAGTCTTGGCCCGAGTCATAGTGGATATGCCGCATTGCGGCAACTGTGCGCTGATGTCACCCGGTCCGCCGTCGGTGATCTGCCGGGTCAGGCGCGTCCGCACGCCAGGGGGCGCGCGTGGCCGGGGCGCCGAAAAGATAGCCTTGCAGGCAATCCACACCGATTTCCGCAAGCCACGCCGCATCCTGCGCGGTTTCCACGAATTCGGCCACGGTGAACATGTCGAACTGCTGCGCGATCGCCACCAGGGCCCGTGTCAACACCTGGTTGTCCGGGTTTTCGTGCACGCCGCGGATAAATTGCCCATCGATCTTGACCATGTCGAAATAGAAATCCCTCAGATACCGGAACGCGGTGAATCCCGCGCCGAAATCGTCCAGCGCGAAGGTGATGCCGCGGCTTTGCAGATCGGCCATGAACCGCCCGACCAGTTCCGGCACCTGCATTGCGGATTGTTCGGTTATTTCGAGGATCAGGCGTTCCCCCACCGTCGGATCGCGCCGCAACCCCTTCTTGAGCGTCTGCGTCCATCGCGGATACCCGATGGATCGGGCCGACATATTGATCGACAGGCGAATCCCCGGTTCACGCGCCAGCGTCCGCAACCCCATTTCCAGCGCCAGGCAGTCAATCTCGCGCCCCAGTTCCGTCACCTCGATCGCATTGATGAATTCCTTCGCGGGGATGACGCGCCCGGTGTCGTCCAGAACCCGGATCAACCCCTCGTAGAACGCGGGTGCGTTCGGTCGGCAGGCCTGCACGACCGGCTGAAAGGCCAGTAACACCTCACGATGGCGAATCGCCTCCGCCACCATGTCGAGGCTGGCCTGGTCCCGTGCCGAAACCGCATGGTTCAGCGGGCTATCCTGCCCACTCGGCACATCCGCCCATTTTCCTTTGCGCCCGTGCGCCATGCTGCCCTCCTGATCCGGTCTTTGGCGAGAGTGCCGCCTAGCCAATAACAAGCTCTTAATGTTCGCATTTTGTGCTAATTGTCGTAAAAACCGCGTAAACAGCGCAAGCGGAGGTCGAGAATGAATGAAAGATGCGCCTGGGCCGGGGACGATCCGCTATACCGGCATTACCACGACACCGAATGGGGCGTGCCCGAAACCGATAGCCGCGCATTGTGGGAAAAACTGGTGCTGGAAACCTTTCAGGCCGGGCTGAGTTGGATCACCATCCTGCGCAAGCGCGAGAATTTTCGCGCGGCCTTTCACGGCTTCGATCCTGACGAGATTGCCGGCTGGGGCGCGCCGCAGGTCGCGCGCCTTTTGCAAGACGCCGGCATCGTGCGCCACCGTGGCAAGATCGAATCAACCCTCGCCAACGCTCGCGCCTGGCAGCGGATCGAGGCCGAGCAGGGCTTTGCCGATTTTCTCTGGTCCCATGTCGATGGTCACCCGATTCAGAACCGTCCTGCCGACATGTCACAAGTGCCGTCGCAAACGCCACTGGCGCGAACGCTTGCCGCCGACCTGCGCGCGCGCGGCTTCAGGTTCTGTGGACCGACGACGACCTATGCCTTCATGCAGGCCGCCGGCCTGGTGAACGACCATATCGTCACCTGCCCCCGGCACGATCCCGTGGCGGAAATGGCGCAGGCCGCAATCATCCCGACAGGTGGCTGAGAGGAAATCCGCTGCGGCCAACGGCGCGTCAATCGTCTTTCTCGACCTTGCCGCGCAGCGCCTTGACCTCGCCACGCTCCTTCTTGGCCTTCAGGCGGCGTTTCTTGGCACCCAGCGTCGGGCGGGTGGGGATGCGCCGCTTGGGCCGTTCGGTGGCCCGGCGGATCAGCTCGGCCAGCCGGTCACGCGCGATCTCGCGATTGCGGGCCTGGCTGCGGGTTTCGTCGCATTGGATGATCACCGCGCCCTCGCGCGTCCATCGCCGCCCGGCAAGCCGCTTCAGCCGGGTCTTGACCGGCCCCGGCAGGTTGGGCGAGCGCGCCGCCTCGAATCGCAACTCGACCGCCGAGGCAACCTTGTTCACGTTCTGCCCGCCGGGCCCGGATGCGCGGACGAACTGCTCGGTCAGTTCCCAATCCTCGATGCCGATATCGTCGGTGATCCTGAGCATGTTTCCTCTGCCGCGCTGCCTGGGGTGTGGATTGTACGCTCATGCCGTACGAAACGTACAGAATGTACAATTCACCCGCCATTCAAAAAGGGCCGCCCGGTGATCGGACGGCCCTCATGAGATTTTTCGGAGGTGGAGCCGGTTAGGCGCTCACCAATTCGGATTGCCACCCTCAAAGGGCTGCCTCAGACAGCGGCCTCCCGAACTGTTCCGACACCTCTCTCCAACATCCCTTCAGACACTGGACCACCTCCTTTCGTTGTTGAACCTGACTCGAATCTTGCCACAAATTTCGGCCATGTCAAAACAAAATCATGTGGTGCGTGCGGTCAATGCCCCCACGATGATGCGGAAAGGCACAAGAGCGATCAGCGCGAGGCTCAGTTTGACCATCCAGTCGGCCACCGCCAGTGAAACCCACAATGGTACGGTCGGCCCCGTCCCCAGAAGCGGCAGTGCTTCGGTTGCCCAACTCGTGTCGTTGCCCGGCTCCAGGAATGTCAGGCTGGCCGAGAATGCGACAGTGAAGAAAATCGCCGTGTCCAGCGATGAACCGACAAGCGTCGATGCCAACGGCGCGCGCCACCAGCGTTGATCGCGCAAGCGGTCAAATATAACGATATCAACAAGTTGGGCGGTCAAGAACGCCAAACCAGACCCTGCCGCGATGCGCCATGTGACCAGCGGCCCGAACTCGCCTTGAATCTGCGTTCCGATACCGGAGCAAATCACCCCGGTGATGAACCCGGCCACCACTACCCGCCTTGCGGCAGCCACGCCATAGACGCGGTTCATCACGTCCGTCACCAGAAAGGCAAGCGGATATGTGAACGCACCCCATGTCAGCCACTGGCCGAACAGGAATTGCACGAGGATGTTCGAGGCCACAACGATGGCGGCCATGGCAATGATGCCGGGAATATGATGTCTTTGCATGATGTTAGGTGCCCGTTTTGACAAGGTTGCGGCGACTTGATCCCGGCATGTGCCGGATGCGGGGCATTTACGCCCGGCAGAGCTTCTTGGCAAGTCCGCGTATCATGCGTTGTTGGCTAATCAGGGTTTTGTCACGACGTCGACGCATTGACCGGGAAGGTCGGCAAGGGTCTTTTCCTTGCGCGGCTTGGGCTTGGGGGCATCAGGATCGGGCGGCGGCGGATTGAGAATGTTGTTCACCCATTCCTGCGCCCCTTCGCACCCGTCGCCCGGCGGCGGCGGCGCTTGGTTGATGCACCCTTCCACGCCCTCGGGGCAATTCAGGCGCACGTGGAAGTGATAGTGATGCCCCCACCACGGCCTGATCTTGCGCAGCCATGCGCGATCCCCTTTTTCGTCCTTGCACATCTGCACCTTGGCCCCGGGAAACACAAAGATGCGCGCGGTGCGCGGATCTTGTGCGGCAGCCTTGATTACCTCGTGATGTGCTCGCGTCCAGTTCCCGTTCACATAGGCACCTCGCGACCGGCGCATCGAGATAGAAGAAATGTTTTCACGTTCGGTGCGCGATAGCGCCAGGTTTTTCGGCGCGCGCATCCAGATATCCGCATCCAGCCCTATCTGGTGACTGCGATGCCCCGAGAGCATCGGACCCCCGCGCGGCTGGCTGATATCGCCTATATACAGGCCTGACCACCCTGGTTGCCGCGCGGCCTTGATGCTGAGCTTCTTTATGAAATCAATCGTTTCAGGATGGCCCCAGTTGCGGTTTCTCGACAACCGCATTGCCTGCCATGTCGGGCCGGTTTCAGGTAGTTGCTCGGCCCCGGCAAGGCATCCGCCGGCATATCCGCCATATGCGGCGGGGCTATGTTCGGACCCTTGAGCGTGCTTGCCAAACAAGGCCTTGGCCGGAACACCGCGCATATGGTGCGGAATTTCCTGTCGGGTCGAAAGTTGTGCGCCATCCGGCGCCACGCCGGGCGATGAACACCCGGCTACGAAAGCGGCAAACGCAATCAGTCGGGTGATCTTTGCCATGCTGCACCATCTCCATCAGCCTTGACCCAGAATAGCAGAAAAAGCCCGAGAAGGAAAAGAACGACAAGGGGCGTGACGCCCAGTTGCTGGCTTTGTGTCCAGCTGGTCATAACGCCGATGGACAGCGGTGCGATGAAGGATGTCGCCTTGCCGGCCAGCGCATACAGGCCGAATGCCTCTGCCATCCGTTCAGGATTGGCCTGTCGCACCATCATCGACCGGCTGGCAGCCTGTATGATACCGCCGGCTGCACCAATCATTGCGCCAAGCAGATAGAATGTGACATCGGGCACAATCGACGTCGGGGCGACAGCTATGCCATAGACGCCTTCGCGCGATACGAACACGATCGACACGGCGACAAACGTGAGCAGAAGTATGCAACACGTTATGACGGGTTTGGGTCCGAACCGCTCATCCGCGTGTCCGCCGACCCACGCAAAGATCGCCCCCGATATGATGGCCAGGATGCCGAAGATACCAGTGTCAACAACGGTCCAGTCCAGAACGCCGGCCGCGTAGATGCCGCCAAACACATACATACCGTTGAGCGCATCGCGATAAAACATGGAACTGCCCAGATAGGCAAAGAGCGAGGGTGTTCGCGGTAGCGCTCGAAGTGTTGCGAGTACCTCCCGAAGTGCCTTTTTGACGGCTCCCTTTGGCGCGCCTGTCGGTTTCGGGTCGCGCACCCACAAGAAGAACGGGATCATGAAAACCGCGTACCAGATTGCCGTCAATGGCCCGACCGCGCGTGTACCTTCCCGCGCCTCCGGGTTCAGCCCGAAAGCGGGGTCCAGACCGATCAGCGTTTTGCCAGTGTCTGCACTTTCGGCGAGGAATGCCAGCATGACCAGCAAC
>CAZOKA010000133.1:0-6729 GCA_964580265.1 uncultured Rhodobacterales bacterium
CCGCCGCCGCCGAGGATCAGAATGTTCATTGCGCTCTCCCGCTTGGACTTCGATCATCGGCGTTCTAAGGTGGGGGGCATCAGGACACAAGCGCCAGACTGTGAAACCGCGAAAGACCTGTGATGTCAGATTTGATCGAAGACGATACAAACCGAAATAACGCCCCCGAATTCAGCGTGACCGAGCTATCCAGTGCGATCAAGCGCGTGATCGAGGGTGAGTTCGGCCATGTCCGCCTGCGCGGCGAGGTGGGGCGTGTGGCCCGGCCGCGGTCGGGGCATCTTTACCTGGATCTCAAGGATGACCGTGCGGTTATCGCAGGCGTCATCTGGAAGGGGGTCGCGGCGCGTTTGACCACGCAACCAGAGGAAGGCATGGAGGTGATTGCGACCGGCCGCATCACCACGTTCGGCGGTCAGTCGAAATACCAGATCGTGATCGAGGATATTCAACCAGCCGGCCAAGGCGCCTTGATGGCGATGTTGGAACAACGCAAGAAAAAACTGGCGGCCGAGGGCCTATTCGAAGATGCGCACAAGCGGCAATTGCCCTATCTGCCAGAGGTGATCGGTGTGGTGACATCGCCCTCGGGCGCGGTAATCCGTGACATTCTGCATCGTCTGCGTGAACGGTTTCCGCGCAAGGTTCTGATCTGGCCGGTCGCGGTGCAGGGGGCGGCTTGTGCGCCCGAGGTGGCCCGTGCAATTAGAGGATTCAATTCGCTTCGCCCCGGCGGGGCGGTGCCGCGGCCCGATGTGCTGATCGTAGCACGTGGTGGCGGCTCGATCGAGGATCTGTGGGGCTTCAACGAAGAAGAGGTGGCGCGTGCCGCGTTTGACTCGGAAATTCCATTGATTTCGGCGGTTGGTCATGAAACCGATACAACGCTGATCGACTTTGCGTCAGATCGCCGGGCGCCAACGCCGACGGCGGCGGCGGAAATCGCGGTGCCGGTGCGGATGGATTTGCTGGCATGGTTCGACGGACAATCTTCGCGCTTGGTCCGGGCCTTGACGGGGTCGGTCAACCAACGTGGTCAACGCCTGCGCGATCTGTCGCGGGCGATGCCACGTGCTGATCGGTTTCTGGACGGGCCGCGCCAACGGCTGGATACTTGGGCCGACAGGTTGCCAACGGGGTTGGTGCGGTCGGTGCAATTGCGCCGCGTGCGCCTGTCTGACAGCGCGGGAGCGTTGCGGCCTGGGCTGTTGCGCCGGGCGGTTCAATCCGACATGCGCCGTTTGCGCGATACGGTCGCACGGTTGAATTTGCATGCCTTGAGTGCCGATTTGAAACGGCGCGGGGCTGATCTGGACAAACTTGGTCAGCGTTTTCATTCGGCGGTGCAGCGGCAAACCGACGATTGGCGCAAGCGTTTGGACGCAACCGAGCGGTTGCGCGAAACCCTCGGCTACGAGGCGACATTGGCGCGCGGGTACGTGGTAGTATGGGGGGATGGAGAGGTGCAAACGCGCAAAGCCGGGGCTGAGAAAGCCAGTGCGCTGGAACTGCAATTTGCCGACGGCCGTTTGCGGATCGGGGGGCGTGCGCCCGTTCGCAAGGCGAAACGTTCGGCCGAGACGCCACCCGAACAGGGTAGTCTGCTGTGAGCAGACCAAGCAATGGCACAAATGTCGCGCACGGTTACAGATCTGCGGCTTTCGCATGCGGTTCCAATAGGATAAGTCATCGACATGAATTTGACAGTTCAGGATCTGAGCGTGACGCGCGGCGGTGTGCCCGTGCTCGAGGGCGTGAGCTTTGGCGTCGAGAGCGGCGAAGCCTTGATACTGCGTGGTCCCAACGGGATAGGCAAGACGACGCTGCTGCGCACTGTCGCGGGGCTTCAACCCCCGCTGCGAGGCCGCATTGGCTTGGAACACGAGGCGATGGCATATGCCGCGCATGCTGATGGCATCAAGGCCACGCTTTCGGTGCGTGAAAACCTGGAATTCTGGGCGGCTGTTTTCGCCACTGGCGATGTTGCCTCTGCGCTTGAGGCATTTGACCTAACCGCGCTTGCGGATAGGGCGGCTGGCGGATTGTCGGCTGGTCAGAAGCGGCGTTTGGGATTGGCGCGGTTGGTTGTCACGGGACGTCCGGTATGGGTCTTGGACGAGCCGACTGTATCGCTCGACGCAGAGGCGGTTTTGATGTTCGCCCAGGCAGTGCGCACGCATCTGGCCAACGGCGGCCTGGCGTTGATGGCCACCCATATCGACTTGGGAATGAGCGAGGCGCGCGTGCTAGATGTCGGCCCGTTCAAGGCCAAGGCGACGGACCCGGATGATTTTGACGGAGCGTTTCTGTGATCGCGTTGTTGATACGGGACTTGCGGTTGGCCGTTCGAGCAGGTGGTGGGTTTGGTCTTGGGCTTGCCTTTTTCCTGATCGTGGTCACGTTGGTTCCGTTCAGTGTGGGGCCCGAAAACGCGCTGTTGTCAAAGATTGCTCCGGGGGTTTTGTGGTTGGGTGCGTTGTTGGCCTGCCTGTTGTCGCTTGACAGGATATTCGCCTTGGACTGGGAAGATGGATCACTTGACCTTCTGGTGACTTCGCCGCTTCCTTCGGAGGCGCTTGTCAGCATCAAGGCATTGGCACATTGGTTAACGACGGGATTGCCACTGGTCGTGGCAACGCCGGTATTCGCGTTGCTATTGAGCCTCCCGCAGTCGGGATATACGCCGCTGGTCTTATCCCTGCTGCTGGGTACACCGGCGCTCAGCGTGATCGGAACATTTGGCGCGGCGCTGACGGTGGGGCTCAAGCGGGGGGGGCTTCTCTTGTCGTTGCTGGTGTTGCCGCTCTACGTGCCGACCTTGATTTTTGGTGCTGAAATGGCGCGGCGCGGTGCGCAGGGCCTGGACATGGTTACGCCCATGATGATGCTGGCGGGGATCAGTTTCGGGGTGATTGCCTTGCTGCCCTTCGCTTCGGCGGCCGTTCTCAGGATCAACCTGCGTTAGAAATGAATGCGCCCGCGCGGCGCAATACGAAGGAGACACGACATGGCGTCGATCTGGCAATATGCAAATCCGAGGAAGTTCATTCAGACGACTGATCGGATATTGCCATGGATTGCAGGAGCGTCCCTCGTGGCGTTGATTGTCGGCCTTGTCTGGGGGTTCTTTTTTACGCCTGAGGACTACCGCCAGGGATCAACCGTCAAGATCATTTACCTGCACGTTCCAAGCGCGCTGATGGCAATCAACGGCTGGATCATGATGCTTGTGGCGTCATTGATTTGGATCGTTCGGCGACACCATGTCAGTGCACTGGCAGCCCGTGCGGCGGCACCGGTGGGGGCGACCATGACGGTTATCGCGCTGCTGACCGGTGCCATCTGGGGGCAGCCGATGTGGGGTACATGGTGGGCTTGGGATCCGCGCCTGACATCGTTTCTAATCCTGTTCCTGTTCTATCTGGGCTACATCGCGCTTTGGGCCGCGATAGAGAATGATGATACCGCCGCCGATCTGACCAGTGTGCTTTGCTTGGTTGGTTCGGTATTCGCCGTGTTGTCGCGCTATGCGGTCAATTTTTGGAACCAGGGGCTGCATCAAGGGGCTTCGCTGTCTCTCGATAAGGAAGAGAACGTGGCGGACGTGTTTTATCACCCATTATTGTTGTGCATCGCCGGGTTCGTGTTGCTATTCATCGCCTTGGTATTCCTAAGGACGCAAACTGAAATCAGGGCGCGCCGGATGCGCGCCTTGCTGGCCAGAGAGAGGTTGGGTTGATGATGCCGGATCTGGGAAAATACGCCGAGGCGGTTCTGTCATCCTACGCGGTCTCGATTGCGTTGATCATCTTGCTCGTCATTGCAAGCGTGGTGCGTGCGCGCCGGGTGAAGCGGGATTTGGATGGAATCGAAAAGAGAGGCCGCGACAATGCCGCAGTTTAGGCCAATGATGCTGGCGCCGCCTTTGATTTTTGTGGCTATTGCCGTGATTTTCTGGGTAGGAATGGCCCGCGAAAACCCTGATGAACTTCCTTCGGCCCTGACAGGCAAGGACGCGCCTCCTGTGGAGGTGACACAGCTCGGGCAAGCCCAGACGTTTGATGACGCGGATCTGCGCGCGGGTGGAGGGAGGTTGGTCAACTTCTGGGCCTCGTGGTGCGTGCCGTGCCGTGCCGAGCACCCCAACCTTGAGAAGCTGGCCGCACAAGGCGTGCCAATCTATGGCGTCAACTATAAAGATAAACCCGGAGATGCCCTTGGATTTCTTGAAGAGCTTGGAAACCCTTTTACTGCTATGGGTGCAGACGTAAACGGCAAGATGGCGTTGAACTGGGGGGTGTACGGGGTGCCTGAAACCTACCTGATAGATGGGGAGGGGCGTATCGTGCTGCGACACGCAGGGCCAATTACTCAGCGTGTTATCGACAAGACGCTGCGACCGGCGATGGACGCGTTGGAATGACGTGATCGGTCTCGCGGGCCGAACTGAAATGAAAAGCTCCGGTCGCCATGACCGGAGCTTTGTTTGTCACATATGGATACGATCAGGCCGAGCGCGCCAGGTTACGTAGCACGTAGTGCAGCACGCCACCGTTCTCGACATATTCCTTTTCGACACCGGTATCGATACGGCACTTCAACTGGATCGTCTTTTCGGTGCCGTCCTCGTAAGTGATGGTGCAGGGCACCTCGGACATCGGCTTGAAATCTCCCTCCAGTCCGGTGATCGATACTGTCTCGTTACCGGTCAGGCCCAATGTCTTGCGCGTGTCACCGCCAGTGAATTCGAACGGAATTACGCCCATTCCCACCAAGTTCGAGCGGTGGATGCGCTCGAAGCTTTCCGCGATCACGGCTTTGACTCCCAGAAGTGCGGTGCCTTTCGCTGCCCAGTCACGGCTTGAGCCCGCGCCATAGAGTTCGCCACCAAACACGACAAGCGGCGTCCCTTGGTCCTGATAGGCCATGGCCGCATCATAGATCGAGGTTTGCTCTCCATCGGGGCCTTTGGTGTAGCCGCCCTCGACGCCATCCAGCATTTCGTTGCGGATGCGGATATTCGCGAAGGTGCCGCGCATCATAACCTCGTGGTTGCCTCGGCGTGATCCGTATGAGTTGAACTCGCGCACGGGCACTTGCCGTTCCTTGAGGTACTGGCCGGCAGGGGTGCTTTCCTTGAATGCGCCGGCGGGGCTGATATGGTCCGTGGTGACCATGTCGCCCAGTACGGCCAGAATGCGTGCGCCGTTGACATCCGAAATACTTCCCGGCTCGGATTTCATCCCTTGGAAATATGGCGGATTCTGAACATAGGTACTTTCTGGCGGCCAGTTATAGGTTTCACCGGTCGTGGTTTCGACCGCCTGCCATTTGTCATCGCCCTTGAATACATCTGCGTACTTCGACTGGAATGCCTCGCGTGTCACCGTCCGATCAACCAGTTCCTTGATCTCCTTCAGGGTCGGCCAGATGTCCTTCATGTAGACATCATTGCCATCTTTGTCCGTTCCGATCGGATCTCGGGTCAGGTCGATGTTCATATCCCCGGTCAGCGCGTAAACGACAACCAGCGGCGGGCTGGCAAGATAGTTCGCACGCACATCGGGGCTGATACGGCCCTCGAAGTTGCGGTTGCCCGACAGAACAGATGTGGCAATCAGGTCATTGTCATTAATAGCCTTGGAAATCTCGGGCTGCAGAGGTCCGGAGTTGCCGATGCATGTGGTGCAGCCATAGCCCACTAGGTTGAAACCTATAGCGTCCAGGTCGTCTTGCAGACCCGCAGCTTCGAGGTAGTGAGACACCACTTGAGATCCCGGAGCGAGCGAGGTTTTGACCCATGGTTTGCGGGTCAGCCCCAATTCGCGCGCCTTGCGCGCCACGAGGCCAGCGCCGATCATCACGTAGGGGTTTGAGGTATTTGTACACGATGTGATCGAGGCGATCACGACAGACCCGTCGCGCAGCTCATACCCTTCGCCTTCGACCGTCGCCGACTTGCACGGGTCAATCAGTGCGTCAGGCGTTGGCCCTTCAGAAGCCATATCGGTGGCTGCGGCACCGTCGTCCTCGCCCCGGTATTCAGATACGACATTGAAGAAGCTTTTGGCGGCTTCGGTTAGCGGCGTGTGATCCTGCGGGCGTTTGGGCCCCGAGATCGCGGGAACGACATCGCCCATATCGAGGCTCAGCGTGTCTGTATACACGGGGTTGTAATTGCTGTCGCGCCAGA
Organism: uncultured Rhodobacterales bacterium; assembly: GCA_964580265.1. Classification (GTDB taxonomy): domain Bacteria; phylum Pseudomonadota; class Alphaproteobacteria; order Rhodobacterales; family Rhodobacteraceae; genus Sediminimonas. Next base: position 6,194 of record CAZOKA010000133.1, read on the forward strand.
AGCCATTCTCCTTGGCGTAGGCTTCGACCAGGGCTATGCGATCCTTGTCGCGACCTGTTTGTTCAAGATATCGCAGCGTTTCATCGTCCACCGGGAAAAAACCACATGTAGCGCCATATTCGGGTGCCATGTTCGCAATGGTGGCGCGATCCGCCAGGGGCAAGTGATCAAGCCCGTCCCCGTAGAATTCAACGAACTTGCCGACGACACCCTGTTTGCGCAGCAGTTCCACGACCTTGAGCACCAGATCGGTGCCGGTGGTGCCCTCAACCATGGCGCCAGTAAGTTCAAAGCCGACAACTTCGGGAATGAGCATCGAAATCGGCTGCCCCAGCATCGCGGCCTCGGCTTCAATGCCGCCTACTCCCCAGCCCAGAACAGCAAGGCCGTTGATCATGGTCGTGTGGCTGTCGGTGCCCACCAGCGTGTCCGGGTAGGCAACTGTTGCGCCGTTCTGATCCTCGTCGGACCAGACGGTTTGTGCCAGGTATTCCAAGTTCACCTGGTGAATAATCCCACGTCCGGGGGGAACCACA
>CAZOKA010000134.1:0-6716 GCA_964580265.1 uncultured Rhodobacterales bacterium
GGTCCTTTAACGAAGATTCAGGGGTAGCGCCCGGAGTCTTGAAAAGACTCCGGACAGATTTCTTTTCAAGAAATCGGCGTCACGCCGTTTCGCCGAGCGCTGCGATCTCGGCGTGGAAGGCCCAGTCGATCCAGGGCAGGAGCGCCTCGATATCGGCGGTCTCGACGGTGCCGCCGCACCAGATGCGCAAACCGGCGGGCGCATCGCGATAGGCGCCGACGTCGTAGGCGACGCCCTCGGATTCGAGCCGTTTTTGCACTGCCTTGGCGAAGGCCGCGCCGTCCTTGATCCGGTCGTCGGTGAACTTCAGGCATACGCTGGTGTTCGACCGCGTCGCCGGGTCCACGGCCAGGTTGGCGATCCAGTCGCGGCTTTCGCAGAAGGTCCAGATCGCCTGCGCATTGGCATCGGCGCGGGCGACCAGCCCCTTTAGCCCGCCAACGGTGCGCGCCCAGTCCAGGGCGACGAGGTAATCCTCGACCGCCAGCATTGACGGTGTGTTGATGGTCGCGCCCTCGAAGATACCCTCGTTGAGCTTGCCGCCCTTGGTCAGGCGAAAGATCTTTGGCAGGGGCCACGCAGGCGTGTAGCTTTCCAGCCGCTTGACCGCACGGGGGCTGAGGATCAGCATGCCGTGCGCGGCCTCGCCGCCCAGCACCTTTTGCCAGGAAAACGTCGTCACATCCAGCTTGTCCCAAGGCAGGTCTTGGGCAAAGGCGGCGCTGGTCGCATCGCACAGGGTCAGGCCCGCGCGATCCGCCGGGATCACGTCGCCCGAAGGCATGCGCACGCCGCTTGTCGTACCGTTCCAAGTAAAGCAGACGTCGTTGTCATAGTTCAATGCGGCCATGTCCACGATCCGCCCGTAGGGGGCCTCGTGCACCTGCGCGTCGATCTTGAGCTGTTTGACCACGTCGGTCACCCAGCCGGCACCGAAGGATTCCCACGCCACCATTTCGACCGGGCGTTCGCCCAGCATCGACCACATCGCCATCTCGAACGCCCCGGTATCCGAGGCCGGAACGATACCGATGCGGTAGTCGTCGGGAACGCCCAGAACCTCTCGCGTGCCTTCGATGGCGGCCTTCAGCTTGGCTTTGCCGACGGCGGCGCGGTGGCTGCGGCCCAACGGCGCGTCAGACAGCTTGGACAGTTCGAATGTAGGGAATTTGGCACAAGGGCCGGAGGAAAAACGCGGATTGCCCGGCCGCGTTGCCGGTTGTTCAGTAGTCATTTTTGCTACCCTTCCAGATAAGCGCCCCTCGTTGGGGAGGGGTGTCCCACTGACGCTGTTAGCGAGGTTCGGCGGGTTTCACAACAGTAAAAATGTCGCTATAGCGCCGCTTGAATGTCCATTCACGACTTCGAGCAGCTATGATCGGAAACTTGCCATGTATATCGCCACCCTTCTGACCAACCCGGATGAGCCGCACCTGACCGAGGCCACTGTTGCCGAGCAGCGCGACGCTTGGCAGGGCGGGGACATCGTTTGGCTGGCGCCCGGCGAAGCGGCGGAATTTGCGCTGCCCGCTATGCCGGATGACAGGTGGCCGGCATGGGAAGGGTGGCAACGCAAGGGCATTGATCTGGTGATTCAACCCGAGCAAGGCCGCCGCAAGGCGATGTTGCTGGCCGATATGGACAGCACGATGATCGGGCAGGAATGCATTGACGAACTGGCCGACGAGGCCGGGGTGGGCGCGCATGTCGCTGGCATCACGGCGCGCGCCATGAACGGCGAGCTGGACTTCGAAGAGGCGCTTGAAGCACGCGTTTCCCTGCTCAGGGGCCTGGACGAATCGGTGATCGCCCGCGTGCTGGAGACCCGCATCACGCTGGCCCCCGGAGGGCCGGAGTTGGTTTCGACCATGCGCGCGATGGGCGGCTACGCGGTTCTGGTTTCAGGCGGGTTCACGGCCTTTACCCATCGTGTCGGGCGGCTGCTCGGCTTTGATGAGACGCACGCCAACATCCTGTTGATCGAGGATGGCCGCCTGACCGGCGAGGTGGCGCACCCGATCCTTGGCCGCGAAGCCAAGATCAACGCGCTGGAGCGCGTGACAAGACACCTTGATATTTCCGAGGATGACGTGATTGCCGTGGGCGACGGGGCCAACGACCTGGGCATGCTGGAACGCGCAGGCACCGGAGTGGCGATGCATGCCAAACCGACGGTCGCCGCCCAATGCGACGTGCGCATCAACCACGGCGACCTGACAGCGCTACTGTTCCTGCAAGGCTACGCGCGGGATGAGTTCGCCCGCCCCTGATCACGGGCGGCGCGCGATGACATATAACGATTCAGGCGCGCCGGTGAAGCAGCGAGATTGCTCCACCACAAAGCCCGCACGCGTGATCGCGTCTTCCATCTCGGGCTTTTTCATGATGCGAACATAGGGCGCACGCCCGATCATCTGCATCCCCCGGATCAGCGGTCGGAACAGCGGGTTCATTTCGCCGACGCAGCCGGATTTCGAGATGAACAGCCCACCGGGCCTGATCCGGGCGTGGATACTGGCGAGCGCCCCGTCCAGATCCGCGATCAGGTGCAGCAAGTTGAAGGCCAGCACGGCGTCGTAAGGCTCTGCATCCGCGTCGGCGTCCGATATGTCGCCGATCACAAACCGAACGTTCCCGGCGCCCTCAGCCTGCCGCTTTTCTTCGGCGATGGCGATCATCGCGGCGGATATGTCGCTGGCAACCATTGTCTTGACATGCGGGGCAAGCTTCAGGGCGGTGGTTCCCGTGCCGCAGCCCAACTCCAGCACCCGATCACCCCTGCCCAGATGTGCGATCGTCTCCGCAAGGGTTTCTTCATATGCGGTCGGGTTGCGAACCGGGCGTGCGGCGTATTTCGCGGCGATCCGATCCCAGAATGCGGCGTTAGTGCTCATATGGGTGTCCTGTTCATGGGTGTATGAATATCGTGATATGAAAATTGGTCGTTCCTGGCTGAGTATGCCCTTACTTCACGCATTTTGGAATGACTTGAAATGGCAACGGGGCGACAGGATTGGCCGGACGTAAGAAACCCGCCCAAGCCGACGGGGCCTGGGCGGGTGAACAAATGTGCGGCAGGGTAGGGATGCGCGGATAACACCGCGCATCATCCCGATCACATTCACAGGCTGATCAGCCGTCCGAGCCCATTTCGGGCAGGGTGCCGTCGTTCTTCGCCACTTCGATTTCCTCGGCGCTCAATGCTCCGTCGCCGTTGGCGTCGATCGCGGCGAAGGTGTTTGCATCGGCTTCGGGATAGGCCTGCTCGAACTCGGATGTCGTCACCATGCCATCGCCGTCTGCATCCATCTTCGCCCCGGTTTCGGCCAGGGCAATGCCCGGCAGACCAAGCGCCAGGGTGAGGGTGGTGACAGTCATTTTCCTGAACATGTTTCTGCTCCTGTTAGGGTTACTGCATCGGGGGTCAATTGCCCCCGGAAACAGACCCTGCCGGGCGTATACGTGGCTGTCTGCCCTGTCCCGCCGAGGGGGCTTCAATCGTGCGGAAAGGGGCCGAAACGGGCGATTTGTCTCGGCGATGAGCTGCCGTGGAAAATACCCGCCTGCGCGTTTGGCGGGACATTGCCGGCAGCAAGCGGTGACTTGGGCGGAAATCCACTCCCGCTAGGTCAGGTTCGCCGCTGGACGTATCACGCCGGTTTCGATTCCCCGCCAGTTTCGGATCGGTGCATTCATGCGCTTGCGCGTGGCGGGGTGTTCCGGGTTCAGCACGCCCAGCTTGACCAATATCGCGGCGATGGCGCATTCCGCGCCGCGTGTGCCGCCATCGGCGACCTTCAGGGCCACACCCAGTTTCTGTTCGGGGATCATTGCGACGAAGAACGCTTCCGCCCCGGTTTTCAGGGCCACGCGCCCGCCCGTGGCGCGCATCAGCTCGGTGCAGGCGCGCCCCTCGCCGGCGACCAGTTCGGGGTAGGCTACCATCGCATCGCGCAGCCGCGCGGCGGCGCTGGCACGTTTGCTTCGGTCATCGGTGCGGGCCGCCGCGAAGAATGCCATCGCGCGCGCCATGCCGTGCAGTGATGTGGCGAAATTCGGGGCCGAGCATCCGTCGATGCCATAGCCGGGGCTGTCCTGTCCGGTTACATCCTCGAACGCCTCGCGCACCGCTTTCTGCACGGGATGGTCCGGCTCGATGTATTCCGGCCCCGCGTTCAGGTGCCTGGTCAGGGTCAGGAAGCCGCTGTGTTTGCCCGAGCAGTTGTTGTGATACTGGCAGGGGCGTGCATTGCCCCGGATCAGCGCGTGCGCCGCGTCGGGGTCTGCGGGCGTTTGCACACCGCAGCGAAAATCAGTGTCGTTCATGCCGATGTGCTCCAGCCATGCGCGCACCCGGCGGGTGTGAATATCGGCGCCCTGATGGCTGGCGCAGGCCAGCGCCAGGTGCTCTTGCCACAGACTGGCGGCATCCGCCGCGCCGCTTTCCACCAGTGGCAGCGCTTGTATCATCTTGGCCGATGACCGCGGCAGTACGACCGCCTCCGGGTTTCCCCAGGCATGCACCACGTCGCCGTTGGCATCGCACACGACGGCATGGCCGGAATGCACGCTTTCCAGGAACGGGCCGCGCCATATTTCTGCCATCGGAACGGGGTGTGTCATTTGGAGCTGGTCCTTTCGGGGGCTGTTGCCATGATTGCGGAATTTCGCCAATTGCTCTTTCTCTGGTGGTCTGTTTCAGGCTAATGTAGCACTGTCGAGAAGGAAATGGCCCATGTGCGAGATGTCGGAACAGGCATGCACAGGCCCGGATATTGAGGCTAGGACGGCTGGAGGCTGGACGATGATTTCACGAATTGCAGGTGGTTTGGCCGGTGCGGCGATGGCGCTGGTGTTGGTGGCGACAGGCGCATCCGCCCAGGATCAAAGCGACAACCAGGTCGCGGCCAAGACCGACTGGAGCGTGTTCGAAGACACGGACCCCAAGGAATGCTGGGCGGTTTCCTCGCCCAAGAAAACCGTTAACACGCGCGACGGGCGCGTCGTATCGGTGCGGCGCGGCGAGATCCTGTTGATGGTATTCTACCGCCCCGCCGCCGATGTTTCCGGGCAGGTCACATTCACTGGCGGATATCCCTTCGACAAGGATAAAACCGTCAACCTTGACGTCGATGGAACCGACTTCGATCTGTTTGCCGACGGTGAATGGGCATGGCCCCGGACGCCGGACGATGATGCAAAGATCATCGCGGCGATGAAGGCGGGCACCAAGGCGACGCTCACGGCCATGTCCACGCGTGGCACCCAGACCGAAGACGAGTTCTCGCTTCTGGGTTTCACTGCGGCGCTTGAAGAAGCCGAGAAGCGTTGTAAATAATTCCGTGTGCCGAGTACGGCGACCCGCGGACGCGTCAAAGTTTGCTTTGGCATTCAAGGCCGAATCCTGTAAGGGGGCGGCTTCACTTCATGGGATGAATGCGCAATGACGGCCAAGGCTCCGATAACTCAGGACGTGATGACACTCCCGCGCAAACTGCCGCAGGACGGGAAGGTCAACCTGGTCGGGATGACCCGCGACCAGATGCGCGAGGCGCTGATCGCGATGGGCACCCCCGAACGGCAAGCCAAGATGCGTGTCGGGCAGATCTGGCAATGGATCTACCAGTGGGGCGTGCGCGACTTCGCCGAGATGACCAACCTTTCCAAGGCGTATCGTGCTGATCTGGACGCGGTTTTCGTGATCGAGATCCCCGAACTCGTCAGTCGCCAGGTGAGCGAGGATGGAACTCGCAAGTACCTGGTGCGGATCGCCGGCGGTCACGAAGTCGAGGTCGTCTATATCCCCGAGGAGGGGCGCGGCACGCTGTGCGTATCTTCTCAGGTGGGGTGCACGCTGACCTGTTCGTTCTGTCATACGGGCACGCAAAAGCTGGTGCGCAACCTGACGGCCGGTGAAATCGTCGGCCAGATCATGATGGCGCGCGACGATCTGGGTGAATGGCCCAAACCGGGTGAGCCGAAGGACGAAACGCGCCTGTTGTCCAACATCGTGCTGATGGGCATGGGCGAGCCGCTCTATAATTTCGAGAATGTCCGCGATGCGATGAAGATCGCGATGGATGGCGAGGGTATATCGCTCAGTCGTCGGCGCATCACGCTGTCCACCAGCGGCGTTGTCCCCGAGATTGCCCGCACCGCGCGCGAAATCGGCTGCCTTCTGGCGGTCAGCTTTCACGCCACCACGGACGAGGTGCGCGACAAGCTGGTGCCGATCAACAAGCGTTGGAACATCGAGACCCTGCTGGATGCGCTGCGCGAATATCCCAAGGCGTCCAACTCCGAACGGATCACGTTTGAATACGTGATGCTGGAGGGCGTCAACGACAGCGACGAGGATGCGCGCCGCCTGGTCAAGCTGATCGAGGGCATCCCGGCCAAGATCAACCTGATCCCGTTCAACGAGTGGCCTGGCGCCCCCTACAAACGGTCCTCCAACAACCGTATCCATGCCTTTGCCGACATCATCTACAAGGCCGGTTACGCCAGCCCGATCCGCACCCCGCGTGGAGAGGATATCATGGCCGCCTGCGGACAGTTGAAATCGGCCAGCGAACGCGCCCGCAAATCCCGCCGCCAGATCGAGGCCGAAAGCGGCCTGGGCTAGGGGTCGACATCCGGGACAAGGTGCCGGCGTTGGCCTGACACCACTGCGCGGAATCAAGGCCGCAGGCCGCCGCGCATCGGTCATGCCAGAG
>CAZOKA010000135.1:0-6694 GCA_964580265.1 uncultured Rhodobacterales bacterium
GCGTAGGATCGCCGCACCGCGGCCCGTCGATGCGCGGCTCCTGGGCCGGTCGCCTCAACGTCCGCAACAGGCCACCACCGGGCGCCTTGTGTCAGATGTCGGATGCCAGCGAAGCGGGCGGCGGCTCAAGGACGCGATGTTGCCTGGCTTCGCCATTGACGGCGCGGGGCATGGACAAAGCCCGCGCATCGGTGTTGGATCGCCGCAAATGGCGATGGGTGGATGATATGCGCGTGAACGCGGACAGATTTCTGGCGGAGTTGCACAAGTTGCGGGAGTTCGGGGCAGCCGGCGTGGGCAAGGGCGTGGTGCGCCCGGCTTATTCGGCCGCGGATATCGCGGCGCGCGAGTGGCTGGCCGAGCGGATGAGGCAAGCCGGGCTGACCCCGCATTTCGATCCGGTGGGCAACCTGTGGGGGCTGGCGCCGGTCGAGGTGGGTGAAAAGAGCCTTCTGCTGGGGTCGCACAGTGATAGCCAGCCCGAGGGCGGTTGGCTGGACGGGGCGCTTGGCGTGATGATGGCGCTTGAGATCGCCCGCAGCGCGCGCGAGGCAGATGGCCCCGCGGTTTCGGTGGTGAGCTTTCAGGATGAGGAGGGGCGCTTTGGCGTGACCACGGGCAGTTCGATCTGGGCCGGGAACCTGTCGCTGGAACAAGCGGATGAATTGACCGACCGTGAAGGCATCACCTTTGCCGAAGCGCGCGGCACGATGGCTCATCTGGCCGAAAGGTTTGTCGCGCCGGACCGGTTCGATGGCTTCATCGAATGCCATATTGAACAGGGTCCATGGCTTTATGAGGCAGGCGAGGCTGCGGGCGTAGTGACTGGCATCGTCGGGATTCGCGATATGCGTATGACCTTCGAGGGGCAACAAAACCACGCAGGCACCACGCCCATGCACCGGCGGCGAGATGCCTTTCAGGCGTTGTCGGAGTTCAACACGCGTCTGAACGAACGGTTCCGCAACGTGGTGACACCTGAAACCGTATGGACCATCGGGCATGTTGCGCTGCACCCCGGCGCACATTCCATCGTGCCGGGAAAGTGCGTATTTTCCATGCAGTGGCGCGACATGGATTCGGATCGCCTGGCGCGAATGGAAACGATCATTCGCGACACCGCAGCCGAAGTGGCCGGGGATATGGGAATGGAGTTGAGCTACAGCCCGATGCTGGGGCTGGAGCCAGTGGCGATGGATCAGGCTCAGCAGGAGGCGCTGCGCGCCGCCGCGCAGGATGTCGCGCCGGGGCGCTGGCGCAGCATGCCGTCGGGGGCGCTGCACGACGCCAGCAACGTGGCTGGCCTGATGCCGGCGGCGATGCTGTTCGTGCCGTCCATTGACGGGATTTCCCACGCCTTCGAGGAAGACACCGATGAAGGTGATCTCGTGACCGGCCTGAAGGTGTTGGCCGGGGCCGTCGAGCGCCTTCGCGGCAAGGGCTAACCGGGGCCGAACATTCCATCACCGTGCATCGACTCGCGCAGCGCTTAGGGGTTGGCGCGCCCCTTGGGGTGTTTTCAATCTGCTTCGATTGGCATCACGCACAGGGGGCAAAGATAGTTTGTTGTGCGAATGGCTGCACTTTGCATTGTGTCGCTTACAGAGCTTGAAACGCCGCCTTTAGTATGCGAAACGATGAAAACAGGGGAGCTTCGCGGCAAAATAAGCTTCGACAAAGCGAAATAATAAATGCGCCGCTGCAAACATGCCGGGCAACCCGGCAAGCGCCCCAAGGTCGCCAACACAGGCGCGCCGCCACAAGAACAAATTCGAGCGCCAGCCGGAATGCTCCCTACGGGATGCGGGCGGGCGGATGATGCCTTGGCGGGTGCGCCGCCGGAGTGTCAGCAGAAATGGAGCGATGAGACGCATGACAAACTATCAAGCCGAAAACGCGGAACTGACGCTGACTGATCAGGTTTACGGAGAAGACCCGTTGGCCGATCGCGAAACCGATCACTATCGCAAGGAGTATGTCACGTCATTCGTCGATAAGTGGGACGAGTTGATCGACTGGCGCGGCCGTGCCGAAAGCGAAGGCCAGTTCTTTATCGATATCCTGCGCGCACGCGGCAAGGAACGTGTGCTGGACGTGGCTTGTGGCACCGGGTTCCATTCGGTGCGCCTGACCGAGGCGGGGTTCGACGTGACCGCCGCCGACGGTTCTGCCGCGATGGTGGCCAAGGCGTTTCATAATGGCCAGGCGCGGGGCCTGATCCTGAAGACCGCCCAAGCCGACTGGCGCTGGCTAAACCGGGATATCAACGGCAAGTATGACGCGATCATCTGCCTGGGAAATTCATTCACCCATCTGTACCAGGAATCCGATCGTCGCCGTGCGCTGGCGGAATTCTATGCCGCGCTCAAGCATGACGGCATCCTGATCCTGGATCAGCGCAACTACGATGCGATGCTGGACCAGGGCTTTTCCACAAAGCACAAGTATTACTATTGCGGCGACCAGGTTACCGCAGAGCCCGATCACGTTGACGAAGGTCTGTGCCGGATGCGCTATACCTTCCCCGATGGTGAGTCCTTCACGCTCAACATGTGCCCGATCCGCAAGAACTATGTCCGCCGCCTGCTGGGTGAGGCCGGGTTCGAGCGCGTGCGCACCTATGGCGACTTCCAGGAAACTTATGCCGAGGACGAGCCGGATTTCTTCATCCACGTGGCCGAGAAATCGGCGCTGCATCTTGTCCGCTGGGGCGGCACCAAGGGCGATGGCGAAACCGATATCCGCGACATCACCGAGGATTACTACGATAGCGACGATGCCGATACGTTCTATTCCACCATCTGGGGAGGCGAGGATCTGCATATCGGCCTCTATGATGAAACGGACGACATCCGCACCGCCAGCGATCGCACCATCGAGGCGATGATCGAAAAGCTGCCCAAGCTGTCGGAGACTTCTCGTGTGCTGGACATGGGGGCGGGCTATGGCGGCGCGATGCGCACGCTGGTGCGCAAGACCGGCTGCGAGGCTGTTTGCCTGAACATTTCCGAAACCCAGAATGAGTATAACCTCGGCAAGATCCGCGCGGCCAAGCTGACCGGCCGGATCGGCGTGCGCCATGGCGTGTTCGAGGATGTGCCCGCTGACGATGACAGCTTTGATGTTGTCTGGAGCCAGGATGCCTTCCTGCACTCGGATCAGCGCGACAAGGTGATGGCCGAGGCGTTCCGGGTGCTCAAACCCGGCGGGCATCTGATCTTTACCGATCCCATGCAGGCCGACGATGTCGCGCCGGGCGTCTTGCAGCCCGTCTATGACCGGCTGCAACTCAATAGTTTGGGGTCCATGCGGTTCTACCGCGAGGTGGCGGAAATGCTTGGGTTCGAGACTGTCGAACAGGACGAGATGACCGCGCAGTTGCGCAGTCATTACGCCCGCGTGCGCGAGGAGTTGTTGGCCAACTACGACCGCTTGCGCGAGAACGGAAGTTCCGCCGAATACCTCGACAAGATGGCGGTCGGGCTTGAGAATTGGGTCAAGGCGGCTGATGCGGGGCATCTTGCCTGGGGCATCCAGCAGTTCCGCAAGCCCGCGTAAGCAAGGGCGCCGGGGCGGCCGATGCGGCCGCGCCCGGCTCGCCACTGGTTTTCCAACAACGGAGTGACATCGATGACCGGGCAAACTCCCGATCACCAGATTGCAGTATCATTCGAGCTGTTCCCGCCCAAGACCGAGGCCGGTCTTGAGGCGCTGGGCCGCACGGTGGATCGACTCGCCGCCGCCGGGCCGGAATACTTCTCGGTTACCTATGGGGCCGGTGGCAGCACCCGTGGCCGCACCGCCGAGGTGGTGGACATGGTGGGCCATCGCACCGGCCTGCCGGTTGCGCATCACCTGACCTGTGTCGGCGCGAGCCGGGCGCAGATCGATGCGCAGGCGAAAGAGCTGTGGGCGGGCGGCATACGCCGGATTGTCGCCCTGCGCGGCGACCTGCCAGAAGGCGAGGCGTTGGCCGAAGACGGCTATCACGACGCCGCCGAGCTGGTGGCGGGGCTGCGCAATGTCGCCGATTTCGACATTTCCGTCGCGGCCTATCCCGAGGTGCATCCCGAGGCCGCCAGCGCGCAAAGCGATCTGGATCATCTCAAGCGCAAGCTGGATGCCGGGGCGAGCCGCGCGATCACGCAGTATGCCTTTGATACCGACACGGTTCTGCGCTTCATCGACCGCGCCCGTGCCGCCGGGATCACGGCGCCGATCGTGCCGGGCATCATGCCGGTTGCCAATTTCGCCAGCCTCAAGCGGTTCTCGCAGGGGTGCGGCGCGTCGATCCCGGATTGGATGGAAGAGATGTTCGCGGGCCTGGACGATACGCCCGAGATGCGCGCGATGGTCGCCACAAGTGTCGCAACGCAGCAGTGTCAGCGACTTATGGCCGCTGGCGTTGACGCGTTTCATATCTATACCCTGAACAAGCCCGACGTATCATTGGCGATATGCCGGGCACTGGGCGTGCAGGTGCGCACCGAGACGGAATGCGCTGCCTGATCTGAGAGGACGGAAAAGACGATGACAGCAGATATCAGGACACATGCGGCCGAGCGGATACTGGTGCTGGATGGCGCCATGGGCACCATGATCCAGCAGGAAAAGCCGGACGAGGCGACGTATCGCGGAGATCGGTTTGCCGACCATCCCGGCGATGTCGGTGGCAACAACGAACTGCTCAGCCTGACGCAACCCGACATGATCCGCCGCATTCATGGCGATTTCCTGGATGCCGGGGCGGACATCCTGTGCACCAACACGTTTGGCGCCAATGCCATCAGCCAGGCCGACTATGGCATGGAAGACCTGGTCGAGGAGATGAACGTGCAAAGCGTCCGCCTGGCCCGCGAGGCGGCCGAGGCCGCGGCAACCCCCGATCGCCCCCGGTGGGTGGCAGGCGGGATCGGGCCGACGAACCAGACCTGTTCGATCAGTCCCGATGTCAACGATCCGGGCTATCGCGCGGTCACGTTCGACACGATGGCAGGGGCCTACCGCGAAGCGGCCGAGGGCCTGATCAAGGGCGGTTGCGATCTGATCCTGATCGAGACGATCTTTGACACCCTGAACGCAAAGGCCGCGATCTATGCCATCGAATCGTTGCGCGATGAGGGAGTCAACGTGCCGCCATTGATGATTTCCGGCACAATCACCGATAGGTCCGGCCGCACCCTGACAGGCCAGACGCCCGAGGCGTTCTGGACCTCTGTCGCGCATGCACGGCCGTTCTCGGTGGGCCTCAACTGCGCGCTTGGCGCCGGTGAGATGCGCCAGCACGTGCGCACCCTGTCCGAGGTCGCCGATACCCGTATCAGCGCCTATCCCAATGCGGGTTTGCCAAACGAGATGGGCGGCTATGACGAAACGCCCGAGGAAACCGCGGCCCACATCGGCGAATGGGCCGATGCGGGGCTTGTCAATATCGTTGGCGGCTGCTGCGGGACGACGCCGGATCACATCCGCGCCATAGCGCAGGCCGTTGCCGGCAAGGCGCCGCGCCCAATCCCTGAACGGGTTGCGCGGATGCGTCTGAGCGGGCTTGAGATGTTCGAAGCCCCCGGCGTTGACGCCGGGGCGATCAAGGAGGGGGCGGCATGACCTCGGTAGCGAATTTCATCAATATCGGCGAGCGCACGAACGTCACCGGATCGGCCAGGTTCAAGAAGCTGATCATGGACGACGACTATGATGCGGCGCTGGACGTGGCGCGCAGCCAGGTCGAGAACGGCGCGCAGATCATCGACGTCAACATGGACGAGGGCCTGCTGGACAGCGCCGAGGCAATGACCCGGTTCCTGAACCTTATCGCGTCGGAGCCGGACATCAGCCGCGTGCCGGTGATGATCGACAGCTCCAAGTTCGAGGTGATCGAAGCGGGTCTGAAATGCGTGCAGGGCCGCTCGGTGGTCAATTCGATCTCGCTCAAGGAAGGCGAGGAGCCTTTCCTTGAACAGGCGCGCACCATCCGCCGCTATGGCGCGGCGGTGGTCGTCATGGCCTTTGACGAGGGCGGGCAGGCCGAAACCGCGCAGCACAAGTTCGAGATTTGCAAGCGGTCCTATGACCTGCTCACCGAAAAGGCGGGGTTCGATCCGTGGGACATTATCTTTGATCCCAACATTTTCGCGGTGGCGACGGGCATCGAGGCGCACAACGACTACGCCAACGCCTTTTTTGAGGCGACCCGCATGATCAAGGAGGCAATGCCGCACACGCATGTCTCGGGCGGGTTGTCGAACGTGTCGTTCTCGTTCAGGGGCAACAACGCGGTGCGCGAGGCGATGCATTCGGCTTTCCTGTATCACGCGATCCCGCTGGGGTTGGACATGGCCATCGTCAATGCCGGTCAGATCACCGTGTATGACGACATTCCCGACGAGTTGCGCGAGCATGTCGAGGACGTGCTGCTGAACCGGCGCGACGATGCGACCGACCGCCTGCTTGAGATTGCGGACAAGTACAAGGGCACTGGCGAGGCCTCCAAGACGGAAGACCCGAAATGGCGCGAGGGCACGGTCGAAGAGCGGCTGACGCACTCGCTGGTGCATGGCATTACCGAGCATGTGATCGCCGACACCGAAGAGGCACGCCAGAAACTGGATAAACCGTTGGACGTGATCGAGGGGCCGTTGATGGACGGCATGAACGTGGTTGGCGATCTGTTCGGCGACGGCAAGATGTTCCT
>CAZOKA010000136.1:0-1106 GCA_964580265.1 uncultured Rhodobacterales bacterium
TCGCGGGTGATGTATTCATCGGGCTGATGGGCCTGGGCGATGTCGCCGGGGCCGCAGACGACGGCGGAATACCCGGCGCGCTGAAACTGGCCGGCCTCGGTGCCGTAGCTGACGACATGGCCGGCATTGTCGCCGGTGATCGAGCGGACCAGCGCCTCGGCGGCGCCATCTTGTTCGGGCTTGAGGCCGGGCACGCTGAATTTCTGCGAAATCTCGATCCGCGCCTCGGGGCGGACGGCTTGCATCTCGGCCTCGACGGCGCGGACCTGTTCCATGTAGCGCGCGCGCCAGTGATCGGGGTCTTCGCCCGGCACCACGCGGAAATCCATGCCGAACTGGCATTCCTTGGCGGTGATGTTGTGGGCGGTGCCGCCCTGGATCGTGCCGACGTGCAGGGTGGTCCAGGGGGGGTGGAACATCGCGGCCATGTCGCCGGGCGTGGCGGCCATGTTGTCGGCGTTGGTCCGGTTGGCCCATTCGATCAGTTTTGCGCCATACATGATGGCATTGACGCCCTCGTGCATGATCGAGGAATGCACCTCGAAGCCGACAACGCGGGTCCAGAACCCCTGCCCGCCCTTGTGGCCGGTGACCGCCTGCATCATCGACGGCTCGCCCACGATCACGGTGCTGGCGGGGGGCAGGCGCTCTTGCATGGCGCGGATCATGGGGGGCGCGCCGACGCATCCGATTTCTTCGTCATAGCTGAGCGCGAGTTGCAGCGGCCGCTTGACGCCGGCGTGGTGCGCCTCGACCAGCGCCCAGATCGCCAGCGCGTCGAACCCCTTCATGTCAACGCAACCGCGCCCGAAATACTTGCCGTCGCGCACGTCCACGGTGAACGGATCTGTCGCCCATGGCTGCCCGTCCACGGGGACCACGTCGGTATGGCCCGACAGGACAACGCCGCCCCCCGTTTCCGGGCCGACATGGGCGAAGAGCGCGGCCTTTTCGTTGTCCTCGCTATAGTGGCGGTGCGCGGTGATGCCCTGATCGGCAAGATAGCCATCGACCCACTCCACCAGGGCAAGGTTGCTGTCTCGGCTGACGGTGGGAAAGCTGACCAGCTTTTCCATCAGCTCGAAGGGCGTCAAGCGCGCAGTCAT
>CAZOKA010000136.1:1206-6680 GCA_964580265.1 uncultured Rhodobacterales bacterium
TTCAGTATCCGCTATCGGTGGTCAGGACGAAGTGCCCTTTTGATACCTCGTCGTACTCGGACGGGGCGGGCTCGTAGTCCAGCGGATGGATGGGAGACGGAATCGGCTTGAAGTTCAAGTCCTTTTCCGACTTGCGGCGGCGCGGATCGGCGATCGGGACCGCCTTCATCAGGGCCTGCGTGTAGGGATGGCGGGGATCTTCGAACACCGCGCGGCGGGGGCCCATTTCCACGATGCGGCCCAGGTACATCACGCCGACATCGTGGCTGACCCGTTCGACGACGGCCATGTCGTGACTGATGAACAGGTAGGACAGGCCCAGTTCCGCCTGCAATTCCATCATCAGGTTCAAGACCTGCGCCTGCACCGACACGTCCAGCGCGCTGACGGATTCGTCGGCGACGATCAGCTTGGGGTTCAGGGCCAGCGCGCGCGCGATCGCCACGCGCTGCCGCTGTCCGCCCGAAAGCTCGTGCGGGAAGCGGCGCAGGAAGGTGCGCGGCAGTTCCACCCGGTCGAACAGCATTTCCACCCGCTTGTTCAGCTCCGCCCCCTTGTAGGTGCCGAAGTTCCACATCGGTTCGGCGACCTGATCGGCAAGCTGCATCTGCGGATTGAGCGATGCGAACGGATCCTGGAACACCATCTGCATGTCCAGCCGCGCGCGGCGCAGGTTGCGGTGGCTGAGGCCCATCACATCGAGCCCTGCCAGGTCGATGGTGCCCGACAGCGGCTCGACCAGCCGGAGCAGCGACCGGCCCGCCGTGGATTTGCCGCAGCCCGATTCCCCCACGAGGCTGAGGGTGCGGCCCTTGTTGATGGTGAACGAGACATCCTCGACCGCGTGCACGTTGGCCACGGTCCGGCGAAAGAACCCGCCCTTGACCGGGAAGCGCGTGGTCAGGTTTCGCACTTTCAGCAATGGCTCGGTCGTGCCGGGGATCGGGCGCAGATCCTGCCCCTCGGTGCCCAGCAGGCGCATCGGTTCGGGCAGATCCTTGCCCGTCATCTCGCCCAGCTTGGGCACGGCGGCCAGCAGTGCCTTGGTATAATCATGCTGGGGATTTTCGAAGATTTCCTCGACCGTGCCCTCCTCGACCTTGTTGCCACGGAACATCACGACGACGCGGTCGGCCATTTGCGCGACCACGGCCATGTCATGGGTGATGAACATCACCGCGGTGCCGGTTTCGCGCTTGAGCCGGTCCATCAGCGCCAGGATCTCGGCCTGGATGGTCACGTCGAGCGCGGTGGTCGGCTCGTCCGCGATCAGCAGGCGGGGGCGGCAGGCCATCGCCATGGCGATGACGACGCGCTGTCGCATGCCGCCGGACAGCTCGTGCGGGTACTGCTTGAGCCGCGCCTCGGGTTCGGGAATGCGCACTTCGCGCAGCAGCTCCAGCGCGCGCGCCTCGGCCTGTTTCCGGTTCATGCCGCGATGCACGCGCAGGCCTTCGGTCAACTGCCGGCCGACGGTGAACACCGGGTTCAGGGCGGTCATCGGCTCTTGAAAGATCATGCCGATCTCGTTGCCGCGAATGGTGCGCATCAGGTTTTGCGGCGTCTTGGCGAGGTCGATTTCGCTGTCATCCTTGCGATCGAAGATCAAACGCCCACCGGCGATCTTGCCGCCGCCAAATTCGACCAGGCGCATGAGCGACAGGCTGGATACCGACTTGCCGGAGCCGGATTCCCCAACGATACAAACGGTTTCGCCGGGATTGATCGAGAACGAGATGTCCTCGACGCCGACAACCTCGCCATCCTTGGTCTGAAACTCGACCCGCAGGTTGCGGATATCGACTATCGGCTGATCCAGCATCAAGGCCACCTTGTTGTGAAAACTGTTCAGATTCGAAGCTACAGACAGGGCGGCAACACTGTCAAACGGCATTCGTGGGGAGAACATTGGGAAACAAGCTTGCTTTTTGCAGCCAGTTTGATTGTGATGAACCCGACCGTGGGGGATGGTCCGGATCAAGGCACCCGAAAGGGATGCGCGTTCGTTTGTATTCCACCCCTTGCGGACCCCATGGTGCCGAATCGTATGGCATCAACAAGGAAGAGGCACGCAGATGTGTCCAACAAGGAGGATGACATGAAAACACGTTCCCTATTGCTCGGCGCTGCGGCGGCGTTCGCGATGGCCCCGGCGGCCATGGCAGAACGCGGCAGCGACGGCGAAGTCAGAATCATCTATTGGCAAGCGCCCTCGATCATGACCCCGTTCCTTTCGGGGGGCACCAAGGATGTGCAGGCCTCGAGCCTGGTCCTGGAGCCGCTGGCGCGCTTCGACGAAACCGGCAAGATGGTGCCCTGGCTGGTCGAGGACATCCCGACCGTGGACAACGGCGGCGTCTCCGAGGATCTGACCAGCATCACCTGGACAATCCGCGACGATATCAAGTGGTCGGACGGATCGCAGTTCACCTCGGCGGACGTCAAGTTTACCGCCGAATACTGCATGAACCCCGATATGGGCTGTGCGCAGCGGACCAAGTTCGAAGGGGTCGAAAGCGTCGAGGCGCCCGATCCGCAAACCGTCGTGGTGAACTTCGCCAAGCCGACGCCGGTGCCCTACCTGCCGTTTGTCGGCGCGGAAAGCCCGATCATCCAGAAGGCCCAGTTCGAGAACTGCACCGGCGCCAAGGCGCCCGAATGCACGGATGAAAACTTCTATCCCGTTGGCACCGGCCCCTTCGTGGTCAGCGATTTCCGTCCCAATGACGTGATCCAGCTGAAGGCGAACGACAACTACCGCGACCCCGACAAGCCGGCCTTTGCAACGGTGACGTTCAAGGGCGGCGGTGATGCGGCCGCGGCCGGGCGCGCGGTGATGGAGACGGGCGAATACGACTACGCCTGGAACCTGCAGCTTGCCCCCGATGTCATCCAGCAGATGGAAGAAGGCGGCAAGGGCGTTCCGGTCAGCGGCTTTGGCACGTTGACTGAGCGGATCATGGTGAACAACACCAACCCCGACCCCAGCCTGCCCGACGGCGAGCGTGCGGTGGTGCGTCCGCATCCGATACTGAAGGATCAGGCGGTGCGCGACGCGCTGAGCATGGCGATCGACCGGCCGCTTCTGGTCGAGATCGGGTATGGCCAGGCCGGCAAGGTGACGTGCAACCTGGTGCCGGCGCCCGAGGCGTTCAACTCGGACACGTTCGATTGCAGCACGCAGGACATCGAAGGCGCCAAGGCCCTTCTGGAAGAGGCCGGATGGGTCGATAGCGACGGCGACGGCGTGCGCGAGAAGGACGGTCTTGAGCTGAGCTTCACCTACCAGACCTCGACCAACGCGGTGCGCCAGGATTTCCAGGCGCTGATCAAGCAGTGGTGGGGCGAAATCGGCGTTGAAACCGAGCTGCGCAACATCGATGCCAGCGTCTTCTTCGGCGGCGATCCGGGCAGCCCGGACACCTTCCAGAAGTTCTATGCCGACCTGGAGATGTACGCCAACCTGTTCCCCGGAACCGATCCGCAGGCGTACCTGGGCAACTACCTGTGCGACAAGGCGCCAACCCCGGAAACCCAGTGGCAGGGTGAAAACGTCAGCCGGTTCTGCGACCCGGAATATGACGCGCTGCATGCCAAGCTGGCGGAAACCGCAGGGCTGGACAAACGCGCCGAAATCGCCAAGCAGCTTAACGACATGCTGGTCGAGGCGGGCACGATCATTCCGCTGGTGCACCGCGGGCGTCTTTCGGCCAAGTCCAACACCCTGGGCGGCGTCGTGCTCAATGTGTGGGACAGCGAGCTGTGGAACGCCGCGGACTGGTACCGCAAGGAAATGTAAGCTCGACTTCCACGCCCCGGCCCCTATGCCGGGGCGTGCTTCCCCGCGCCCGATTTGGCCTGTGCCAATTCATCCGGCGCGGGGCATTCATACAAAGGCCCGTCAATGCTCACTTACACTATTCGCAGGCTGACCCTGGCCATCCCCACGCTGCTGTTCATCAGCCTGGTGATTTTCCTGCTTCTGGAACTGGCGCCGGGCGACCCGATGGCGCAGGTGCCGCTAACCGTGCCGCCGGATGTCAAACAGCAGATGCGCGAGGCGCTGGGGCTGGGCGAGCCAACGCATATCCGCTTTGGCAAGTGGCTCTGGCAATTCTTTATCATCGAGCCGATGAACCTGATCGACACGATGACGGGCACCGCGCTGGCCGAGGGCGAAAGCAGGGTGATCTCGTGGCAGACCCGGTCGCCGGTGATGGATATCGTCGCGCAGCGCATGCCGCAAACCCTGTGGGTGGTTGCGATGTCCTACGTCGTGGGCATCCTGATCGCGATGCCGATCGGGATTTATTCGGCCTACCGGCAGTATTCCGTTTTCGACCAGGTCGGCACATTCGTGACCATGGTCGGCTATTCGGTGCCGCCCTTCTTCAGCGGTGTCCTGGTGATCGTGATCTTCTCGGTTCAACTGGGATGGTTGCCGTCAATCTATGACACGACGCACCAGGTGGTGGATTGGGAAACCTTCATGACGCAGCTACGGCAGATGGTGATGCCGGTGATGGTTCTGGCGCTACAGACAACGGCGCAGATCAGCCGGTTCATGCGGGCCTCGATGCTGGACAACCTGAACCAGGACTACGTGCGCACCGCCCGCGCCAAGGGCCTGAGCGAATGGTCGGTCGTGATGATCCACGTGTTGCGCAACTCCTTGATCCCGGTGGTCACCGTGATCGCCCTGGGCGTGCCATACATCTTTGGCGGCGCCATCATCACCGAGCAGATATTCAAGGTGAACGGCCTTGGGCAATTGCTGATCACCGCCATCCAGGCCAACGACCTGCCGATGGTGCAGACGGTGACCTTCATGCTGGCGGTTCTGATCGTTCTGTTCAACATCATCGCCGATATCCTGTATGGCGTACTTGACCCGAGGATCCGTTATGACTGACCTGCGCATCGACACGTCCCCGGCAAAGGCCCCGCGTAGCAACCGGCGGGATGTCTGGGACCAGTTCAAGAGCCACAAGGGCGCCATGTTGGGCATGTTCATCTTCGCGGTGATCGTGCTGGGGGTACTTCTGGGGCCGTATCTGTGGCCCTATGATGCAACCTATATCGACATCCGCGCGCGCAACCAGGGGCCAAGCCTGGCGCATCCCATGGGCACCGACCAGCTCGGCCGCGATACGATGGCCCGCATGATGGCGGGCGGGCAGACCTCGATCTCGGTCGGGGTGACGGCGATGCTTCTGGCGTTGGGTCTGGGAAGTTTCATCGGGGTCGTCGCGGGTTTCTTCAGGCGGCTGGACGGCCCGCTGATGCGGCTGACGGACCTGTTCCTGGCGTTGCCGCTGCTGCCTTTGCTGCTGGTGATGGTGCTGCTGTTCCGCGAGCCGCTCAGCGCCACGTTCGGGCCCGAGACGGGCATTTTCGTCCTGATCGTGGTGGCCATCGGCATCACCAGTTGGATGCCCACGGCGCGGATCGTGCGGGGTGACGTGCTGGCCCTG
>CAZOKA010000137.1:0-4229 GCA_964580265.1 uncultured Rhodobacterales bacterium
GCGCGCAGTTGGTCCTTGCTGTCATACGGTCCCGCAAGCACCATTTGATGCGGCACTCCCGCCCTGGAATAGCGCCCGACGCGCACTGACAGGCCCGCGGCACGCAACTTGTCCGCAGCCGCCCGCATCTCCGAAGAGTTGTCAAAATGTGCGACTTGAACATACCGATGCGTCGCGTTGCGCATCTTGCGCTCTGGCGCCGCAGCCTTGGCCGAAATGCGCGATGCCACGGCCGACGGTTTTTCCCTCCCCTGCGGAGCGCTTGATTTAGTCGATATCCGCGCACTCGCTTGCGTCGCGGGAACTATCCGCGCGCTATCGGGATCGAACACCACCGTCCCGGCGCGCAAAGGCGCAGGCTTCAATTGACGCGGAACCGTGCGCGTCCACCTGGCCTCCATGCTACGCTTGCCGCTTAGGGTCTGGTGCGCGCGCTTCCGGTTCAGCCTGTCGTCTTCCCACACCCGGCTATAACCTTCGGGGGGGCCGTCCAGATCGGCGGTTTGCAACTGCTGTTCATAGACATGCCGCGGCACGATGCGCGTACCCTGCACGATGCGAACGCCTTGTGCTGGCTTGTCACCGCGGCCAACGAACGGTGCACCACGCGCGCCCTGCCCCCCACCCGGCGTAACCGGCGCAGCCTTTTGTGGGCCGCAACGGATATCGGGATCATTGCCCATGTAGCGCCGCGACAGTGGTGCCATGTTCGCGCACCCCCCCTGAACGACAGGCGATCTGCGCTGTCCATGTGCCTTTTGCGCAGGAATGACCGGCTTGCGCATCGCCGGTTTCGCCGGAGTATTGAGCGCGCCCACCTTCGATGCCCCGGAGGACTGCGCCTTCATGCCGGCTGTGCCGGTCCGCTTGGTCGCGCTGGATGCGATCTTGGGCGCGATATCTGGTTGTTGGTCCTGCTTTGGCGTAGGGTCGGGGGCCTGACGTGCATGCGCCAGTGTCGGCTGCGCTCCGCAGATATGTTTACGAGCACGCGTTACGCGCGGCACCCAGCGAACCGCCCCATCAAACCCGGCGCGAACATAGATACAGCCTCGGCTATCAACATACTGCTTTCCCGTGTACGAGGACGACGGCACTTCAGCCGGTGGTTCGGCATCACGTAGCGATTGCGCGTATGCCGCGCCCGCCCCGAATGACATCGCAGTCAACACGCAGCATAGCAAACTGGCAGTTTTCATTTGTGCCCCCACACGAAATGTTGAGGTCACTGTGCACGAGATATGCTACTGAGTAAAGCGTCGCGGGGTCTATTTGGTGCCAAACATTCTGTCGCCCGCATCACCTAGGCCCGGCATGATATATCCCTTTTCGTTCAACTGTCTGTCCAGTGCAGCAGTCACGATGGGAACATCCGGATGGGCCTCTTTCATGCGGGCGACACCTTCGGGCGCGGCCAGCAGGCACAGGAAACGGATATTGGTGGCGCCAGCCTGTTTGAGCAGGTCGATCGCCGCTGCCGAAGAATTCCCCGTTGCCAGCATCGGATCGACGGCAATCACCAACCGCTCGCTCAGCAGATCAGGCAGCTTGCAATAGTATTGCACAGGCTTGAGCGTCTCTTCGTCGCGGTAAAGCCCCACGAACCCAACACGCGCCCCCGGCATCAATTCCAGCATACCATCCAACAGGCCGTTGCCCGCCCGAAGAATCGACACCAGCGCCAACTTGCGCCCCTGCAGAACAGGCGCATCCATCGCCTCCATCGGGGTTTCGATTTTCTTTGTGGTCATCGGTAGTTCCCGCGTGATCTCATACGCGAGAAGCTGGCTGATCTCGCGCAGCAACTGACGGAACTGGCCCGATGGCGTGGACTTGTCGCGCATGTGGGTCAGCTTGTGCTGGATCAGCGGATGGGTGACGACGGTGAGATGCTCGCTCATGAATGCTCCAGTTGCTGTTCGTACCCGAACCATGGTGTCTTTTCCGGTTTACCCCCGCAAGCATACACCGCGCAATGGGGCGGAATGCAAAACACCAAGAATGGGGCCTCTCTCTTGGGGGACGAAGAAAATCAGTGACCCCTGCCCCGCAAATTTTCAATTCAGTGTTCTCCGCCTGACACAGGTTACCCGGTGCCGGCGGCGGGTGAGGGCCTGGACTGGACGATGACGGACGGAATCTTTGAAAGATTCCGTTCAAGAAAGTTTTGAACTTTCTTGGTCTTCGCCTATTGCGGAGGCGCATGACGACGAGGGGTGAGCGGCAACTTCAGGCCATCACGGCCCTTCACGAACAGCAAGGGGCGCGGAATCCTTTTGTCAGGTGGCAATCACTAGGGCACGTTGGCACGACCATGATTCCGCGCCTTCCATGCAAAAGCGCGATGGTTTAACATTAAACGATCCGGCAGTCTCAGGGAGGATCGGCATGACAGAAAATCAAAAGGAGGCGGCAAGACAGGCTGCGCTGACCTATCACGAAGAGCCGCGCCCCGGCAAACTCGAGATCCGCGCGACCAAGCCACTTGCCAACGGGCGGGATCTGGCGCGCGCTTATTCGCCGGGCGTGGCAGAAGCCTGCATTGAGATTGGCAAACTCGAGACCAATGCAAGCCGCTATACCGCTCGCGGAAACCTGGTAGCGGTGGTCACGAACGGGACGGCGGTGCTGGGCCTTGGCAATATCGGCCCGCTGGCAGCAAAGCCCGTCATGGAAGGCAAGGCTGTCCTGTTCAAGAAATTCGCCGGTATCGACTGCTTCGACCTTGAAGTGAATGAACCCGACCCGGAAAAGCTGGCTGATATCGTCTGTTCTTTGGAACCAACGTTCGGCGCGATCAACCTTGAGGATATCAAGGCACCCGATTGCTTCATAGTCGAGAAAATCTGCCGTGAACGCATGAACATCCCCGTGTTCCACGACGACCAGCACGGCACTGCCATCGTTGTCGGCGCGGCGACCAAGAACGCTCTGCATGTCGCGGGCAAAAGGTTCGAAGACATCAAGGTAGTCAGCGCCGGTGGCGGGGCGGCGGGGATCGCCTGCCTGAACATGCTTCTCAAACTGGGTGTGAAGCGCGAGAACGTCTGGCTTTGCGATATTCATGGCTTGGTCCACGAGGGCCGCGAATTGGATATGAACCCGCAAAAGGCCGCCTATGCCCAGGCATCCGACCTGCGAGAGATGACTCAGGTCATCGAAGGGGCGGACATGTTCCTTGGCCTGTCGGGGCCGGGCGCGCTCACCGCCGACATGGTCGCCAAGATGGCTCCCCAACCGATCGTGTTCGCACTGGCCAATCCGACTCCTGAAATCCTCCCGGATGATGTGCGCAGCGTCGCACCTGATGCCATCATCGCCACCGGACGCAGCGATTTCCCCAACCAGGTCAACAACGTGCTGTGCTTTCCCTTCATCTTCCGCGGGGCACTGGACGTCGGCGCAACCGAAATCAACGATGCCATGCAGTTGGCCTGCATCGACGGGATCGCGGATCTGGCCCGCGCCACGACCTCTGCCGAGGCGGCAGCAGCGTATCACGGTGAATCCATGACGTTCGGCCCGGACTACCTGATCCCCAAGCCGTTCGATCCACGGCTCGTCGGGATCGTATCATCGTCGGTGGCGCGGGCGGCGATGGAGTCGGGCGTGGCCACGCGACCGATCGAAGACATTGATGAATACAAGACCCGCCTTGATGGATCGGTGTTCAAATCGGCCCTGCTCATGCGGCCCGTGTTCGAGGCGGCGCGTACCGCATCGCGCCGGATCGTCTTTGCCGAGGGTGAGGACGAGCGGGTCATGCGCGCGGCGCAGGCGGTTCTGGAAGATACCACCGAACAGCCCATCCTGATCGGCCGCCCCGAGGTGATCGAGGCGCGTGCCGAACGTGCCGGATTGGCTATCAAGGCCGGGCGGGATTTCGAAATAGTCAATCCCGAGAACGACCCGCGCTATCGCGACTACTGGGGCACCTATCACGAAATCATGGCCCGGCGGGGTGTTACCCCCGACCTCGCCCGTGCGATCATGCGGACCAACACCACCGCCATCGGCGCGGTAATGGTCCATCGCGGCGAGGCCGACAGCCTGATCTGCGGCACCTTTGGCGAGTATCGCTGGCATCTCAACTATGTCAGCCAGGTTCTGGCGGACGGTGATTTGCGCCCCCACGGTGCCCTGTCGATGATGATCATGGAGGATGGCCCCCTCTTCATCGCCGACACCCATGTTCATTCCCTGCCCAAGCCCGAACAACTGGCCGAAGC
>CAZOKA010000137.1:4329-6565 GCA_964580265.1 uncultured Rhodobacterales bacterium
TGACGCAGCGTAACAACCATGCAAACGGCATACAGCCGCATGCGGGATGGAGGAGCCAGCACATGACCAGTTACGCCGAAGTCTACGACGCCTGGAAAAATAATCCGGACGGGTTCTGGATGAAACAGGCCGAGGCCATTGATTGGGATCGCAAGCCCAGCAAGGCATTGTTCGACGACAACGCGCCGCTCTATGAATGGTTCAAGGACGGGTTGGTCAACACCTGCTGGAACGCGATCGACCGCCATGTCGAGCAAGGGCGCGGCGAACAGGCGGCCATCATCCACGACAGTCCCGTCACCCACACCAAGCGCGAGATCACCTATGTCGAGCTGCGCAATCGTGTGGCCACCCTCGCGGGCGCGTTGCGCGACAAGGGCGTGGAAAAGGGCGACCGCGTTATCATCTACATGCCCATGATCCCCGAGGCGCTTGAGGCGATGCTGGCCTGCGCCCGTCTCGGCGCGATCCATTCGGTCGTGTTCGGCGGGTTTGCCAGCCACGAATTGGCTGTGCGCATCGATGACTGCAAGCCAAAGGCGATCATCGCAGCTTCCGCAGGGATAGAGCCGGGGCGCGTGGTGCATTACAAGCCGCTGCTGGACGGCGCCATTGATCAGGCCACGCACAAGCCCGATTTCTGCGTCATCTTCCAGCGCGAACAAGAGGTTGCCGAACTGAAAGAGGGCCGCGACGTCAACTGGCACGGTTTCCAGTACGGCGTTCAGCCTGCCGACTGCGTGCCCGTCGAGGGCGATCACCCCGCCTATATCCTCTACACATCAGGCACCACCGGGCAGCCCAAGGGCGTCATCCGCCCCACGGCCGGGCACCTTGTCGCGCTCAACTGGTCGATGAAGAACCTCTATAACGTGGACCCCGGCGATGTGTTCTGGGCCGCGTCGGACGTGGGCTGGGTCGTCGGGCACAGCTATATCTGCTACGCGCCACTGATCCACGGCAACACCACCATCGTGTTCGAGGGCAAGCCCATCGGCACCCCCGATGCCGGCACCTTCTGGCGTGTCATATCGGAACACAACGTGCGCTCGTTCTTCACCGCGCCCACGGCGTTCCGGGCAATCAAACGCGAAGACCCCAAGGGCGAATACGTCCGCAAATACGATCTAAGCTGCCTGCGCACGCTGTACCTGGCCGGGGAGCGCGCGGACCCGGACACGATCAACTGGGCCAAGGACCAGTTGCAGGTGCCCGTTGTCGATCACTGGTGGCAGACCGAAACAGGCTGGGCCATCACGGGCATACCCATGGGGATCGAAGAGATGGAGATCAAGACAGGCTCCTCCGGCGTGCCGATGCCCGGCTACGACGTGCAAATCCTGGATGAGGCGGGCCAACCCCTAGGGCCAGACACACTGGGTGCCGTGGCAATCAAGCTACCTCTGGCGCCCGGCACATTGCCAACGCTGTGGAACGCCGAGGACCGCTTCCGCAAGTCCTACCTCGATCATTTCCCCGGTTACTACGAGACCGGCGATGCCGGCATGATCGACGCGGACGGCTACCTCTACATCATGGCGCGCACCGACGACGTGATCAACGTCGCCGGGCACCGCCTGTCCACCGGCGCCATGGAAGAGGTTCTCGCCGGGCACCCGGACGTGGCCGAATGCGCCGTGATCGGCGTGACGGACGAGCTAAAGGGACAACTGCCAATGGGCTTCCTGTGCCTGACCAAGGGCGTGAACCGCGCGCACTCCGAGATCGTCAAGGAATGCGTGGCCCGCGTGCGCAACGAGATTGGGCCGGTGGCGGCGTTCAAGCTGGCCGTGGTCGTGGATCGCCTGCCCAAGACGCGCTCGGGAAAGATATTGCGCGCGACGATGGTCAAGCTGGCCGATGGCGAAGAGTTCAAGATGCCCGCCACCATAGACGACCCGGCAATTCTTGATGAAATCAAGGCCGCATTGCAGCCGCTCGGCTATGCCAAGGGCTAGGCGCCACGCCAAGGCTTGATCGCTCGCCGCCATCCCCCTAGCATCGCCTTGCAACCAACGCGGAGAGGCGCGTGGCCCTGATGTCGCTGACATTCCTTCATTTCCTCGCCTTTTCCTTGGGGATTGGCGGGGGCATGGCCGGCTTGCTGGTCGGGCGCATGGCCACACGGGTAGATCCCGAATTGCAGCCTGTCCTCGGGCGACTGCAACGGCGCCTCGGCCAGATTTCGGCGCTGTCGATATTGGTGTTGTGGATCACTGGCGTTTGGTTGATCCAT
>CAZOKA010000138.1:0-6549 GCA_964580265.1 uncultured Rhodobacterales bacterium
GAGTGGTATCGTGAGGGCCGTGTGCCCCTGCATACCTTGCGCGCCGACATCGATTACGCACATTCCGAGGCGTCAACCGCCTACGGGATCATCGGGATCAAGGTCTGGATCTTCAAAGGGGAGATCATGGAGCACGACCCGAGCGCGCGTGACCGCAAGGCGCAGGAACTCCAGGATGGTCCCGCGCCCCGTGGCGCCGGCGGCCGGCGCTAAGGAGGAATGACAGATGCTTCAACCAAAGCGCACGAAATACCGCAAGCAGCATAAGGGCCGCATTCACGGCCTGGCCAAGGGCGGTAGCGATCTCAACTTCGGCACCTATGGCCTGAAGGCCACGCAACCCGAGCGGATCACGGCACGTCAGATCGAGGCGGCTCGCCGCGCGATGACGCGTCACATGAAACGCCAGGGCCGTGTCTGGATCCGTATCTTTCCCGATACCCCTGTGACCTCGAAGCCAACCGAGGTTCGTATGGGTAAGGGTAAGGGTTCCGTCGATTTCTGGGCGGCCAAGGTCAAACCTGGTCGGATCATGTTTGAGATTGACGGGGTGGACGAATCTGTGGCAAAGGAGGCTCTCCGCCTCGCCGCGATGAAGTTGCCGATCAAGACCCGCATCGTGGTCCGCGAGGACTGGTAAGAATTTTCGGACCCCCGGAAGCCGTTCGGGGGTTCGTTTTGTTGGAAAAGCGCCGGCTGGTCCGGCGACTTCTGATGGAAGGAACTGGCGATGAACGCCCAGGAACTACATGCAAAGACACCCGATCAGCTCCGTGAGGATCTGGCGGCCCTGAAGAAAGAAGCATTTAACCTGCGCTTTCAGCAGGCCACGGGGCAGCTTGAGACGACCGCCCGCATTAAGGCGGTTCGCCGTGATGTTGCGCGCGTCAAGACCGTGCTGAACCAAAAGGCCGCTGGTGCGGCCGCAGAGCAAGGAGCCTGATAGATGCCCAAACGTATCCTCCAGGGCACCGTGACCAGCGACTCCAACCCGCAGACCGTGACGGTCTCGGTCGAACGTCGTTTCACGCACCCTGTTCTGAAGAAGACGATCCGTAAATCCAAGAAGTACCGGGCTCATGACGAGGCCAACACCTTCAAGGTTGGTGACAGCGTGCGCATCATCGAGTGCACACCGAAATCGAAATCGAAACGCTGGGAAGTGATCGAAGCCTGATAACGCCGTGCGCGTTATCAGCCGGAAATTACATTCCGGTTTTATCGAAACCCTGGGGAAACGGGCAAGAACGCCCCCCCAAAGGTCGGGAGAAACCATATGATCCAGATGCAGACCAATCTGGATGTTGCTGACAACTCCGGCGCTCGCCGGGTTCAGTGCATCAAGGTCCTCGGCGGCTCTCATCGCCGCTACGCATCGGTCGGCGATATCATCGTCGTATCGGTGAAAGAGGCCATTCCGCGCGGTCGCGTGAAGAAGGGCGATGTCCGAAAGGCCGTTGTCGTACGCACTGCCAAGGAAGTTCGCCGCGAAGACGGCACCGCGATCCGTTTTGACCGGAACGCCGCCGTGATCCTCAACAACAACAACGAGCCGGTTGGTACCCGTATCTTCGGGCCGGTTGTTCGTGAGTTGCGCGCCAAGAACTTCATGAAAATCATCTCACTCGCCCCGGAGGTGCTGTAAGATGGCTGCCAAACTGAAAAAGGGTGACAAGGTTGTCGTTCTTGCCGGTAAGGACAAGGGCAAGCAGGGCACCATTTCCAGCGTTGATCCGAAGGCTGGCAAGGCCATTGTGGACGGCGCGAACACCGCCATCCGCCACACCCGCCAGAGCCAAACCAGCCAGGGTGGACGTATTCCGCAGGCGATGCCCATCGACCTGAGCAACCTGGCGATTGTGGACAAGAACGGCAAACCCACGCGCGTCGGCTTCCGCATGGAAGGTGACAAGAAGGTGCGTTTCGCCAAAACCACGGGGGACGTGATCGATGCTTGATAACGCGAGCTACACCCCGCGCCTGCGCAGCCTCTATGACGAGACCGTGCGCGCCGCGCTGAAAGAAGAATTCGGCTACAAGAACGAGATGGAAATTCCCCGTCTCGACAAGATCGTGCTGAACATCGGTTGCGGCGCTGAAGCCGTGAAAGACAGCAAGAAGGCCAAGTCGGCCGTCGAAGAGTTGTCGATCATCGCCGGTCAGCGTGCGGTCACGACCGTCGCCAAGAACTCGATCGCGGGTTTCCGCGTGCGTGAGGGCATGCCGATGGGGGCCAAGGTTACCCTGCGCGGTGCCCGCATGTATGAATTCCTTGACCGTCTGATCACGATTGCAATGCCCCGCATCCGCGACTTCCGCGGTGTGTCCGGCAAGAGCTTTGATGGCAACGGCAACTACGCCACCGGCCTGAAAGAGATCATCGTCTTTCCCGAGGTGAACTTCGACAAGATCGAAGAAAACTGGGGTCTGGACATCGTGATTGCCACCACCGCGAAAACCGACGCGGAAGCCAAGGCGCTGTTGAAGCATTTCAACATGCCCTTCAACAGCTGAAGCCGCGGGAGAGAGATTTATGGCCAAGAAAGCAATGATCGAACGCGAGAAGAAGCGCGAAAAACTGGTGGCTAAATATGCCGCCAAGCGCGCCGCGTTGAAAGAGATCGTCAACGACGAATCCAAGCCGATGGAAGAGCGTTTCCGCGCCTCCCTGAAATTGGCGAAACTGCCGCGCAACAGCTCGGCCGTTCGCCTTCACAACCGCTGCCAGTTGACCGGTCGGCCCCACGCTTACTACCGTAAGCTCAAGGTGTCGCGGATCGCGATGCGGGATCTCGGCTCGATCGGTCAGATCCCCGGTCTGGTGAAATCGAGCTGGTAAGGGAGAGAGTGATATGAACGATCCTATCGGCGATATGCTCACCCGTATCCGCAACAGCCAGATGCGCGGTAAATCCGTCGTGTCCACCCCGGCCTCCAAGTTGCGTGCCTGGGTTCTGGATGTGCTTGTGGACGAGGGCTATATCCGCGGCTACGAAAAGGGCACGGATGCCAAAGGGCACCCAACGCTTGAAATCAGCCTCAAGTACTTCGATGGCACCCCAGTCATTCGCGAGCTAAAGCGGGTTTCGACCCCTGGCCGCCGCGTTTACATGGGCGTCAAGGACATCCCGTCGGTCCGTCAGGGCCTGGGCGTGTCGATTGTCAGCACACCCAAGGGTGTGATGTCGGATGCAGCAGCGCGCACCGCCAACGTTGGCGGCGAAGTGCTCTGCACGGTCTTTTAAGGAGGAAGGCAATGTCTCGTATTGGCAAAAGACCGGTCGAGCTGCCCGCAGGCGTGAGCGCCTCTGTGACCGGCCAGACCGTCGAAGTGAAAGGCCCCAAGGGCACTCACACTTTCAACGCGACCGACGACGTGACTATCACGCTCGAGGACAATATCATCACGGTGCAGCCGCGCGGCAAGTCAAAGCGTGCGCTGCAACAGTGGGGCATGTCGCGCACCATGGTGGCCAACATGGTCACCGGCGTGACCACCGGCTTCAAGAAAGAGCTTGAGCTGAGTGGCGTTGGGTACCGTGCGCAGATGCAGGGTAATACTCTGAAGCTGTCGCTGGGCTATAGCCATGATGTCAACTTCGAGGTGCCCGCGGGCGTCACCATCACCTGCCCCAAGCAGACCGAGGTGACGATCGAAGGCGACGATGTGCAGCTTGTCGGCCAGGTCGCGGCGAAGATCCGCGGCTGGCGTGAACCTGAGCCCTACAAAGGCAAGGGCATCAAGTACAAAGGCGAGTATGTCTTCCGCAAGGAAGGCAAGAAGAAGTAAGGACGCAAAAGATGGCAAACAGCAAAAGAACCCTGTTTCTGAAGCGCCGCTTGCGCGTTCGGAACAAACTGCGCAAGGCGAATGCCGGGCGCGCGCGCCTGTCGGTGCACCGCAGCAACAAGAACATCAGCGTGCAGTTGATCGACGACGTCAAAGGCGTGACGTTGGCCGCGGCCTCGTCCCAGGAGAAATCCCTGGGCATCCCCGGCAAGAACAATGTCGAGGCAGCCGCCAAGGTTGGCGTGGCGATCGCCGAGCGAGCCAAGAAAGCCGGTGTCGAAGATTGCTACTTCGACCGTGGCGGTTTCCTCTTTCACGGCAAAGTGAAGGCCCTGGCCGACGCTGCGCGTGAAGCTGGCCTCAAGTTCTAAGGAGACGACGAAATGGCAAGAGAAGATAACCGCCGCGACCGTCGCAACCGCGATGAAGCGCCGGAATTCGCCGATCGTCTCGTGGCGATCAACCGCGTGTCGAAAACCGTCAAGGGCGGTAAGCGCTTTGGCTTTGCGGCGCTGGTCGTCGTAGGGGATCAGAAGGGCCGCGTTGGCTTTGGCAAGGGTAAGGCCAAGGAGGTTCCCGAGGCCATCCGCAAGGCCACCGAGCAAGCCAAGCGCCAGATGATCCGCGTGCCGCTGCGCGAGGGTCGGACCCTGCACCACGACATGGAAGGGCGCCACGGCGCCGGCAAGGTCGTGATGCGCACGGCACCGGAAGGGACCGGGATCATCGCGGGCGGCCCGATGCGCGCCGTGTTCGAGATGCTGGGTGTCAAGGACGTGGTGTCGAAATCGACCGGCACGCAGAACCCCTACAACATGATCCGCGCAACGCTGGACGGCCTCAAGAAGGAATCCAGCCCGCGCAATGTGGCTCAGCGCCGTGGCAAGAAGGTGTCGGACATCCTGCACAAGGATGACGCACCCGCATCGGCCCCGGCCGAGAGCGCAGAAGCGTAAGGAGACGGAGCAATGGCAAAAACCATAGTGGTCAAGCAGATCGGTTCGCCGATCCGTCGCCCCGAAAAGCAGCGCCAGACGCTGATCGGGCTTGGGCTGAACAAGATGCACAAGACCCGTGAGCTGGAAGATACCCCTTCCGTGCGTGGCATGATCGCCAAGATCCCGCACATGGTCGAGATTATCGAAGAGCGCGGCTAAGCATGAGTGGGCTCTGTGCCCACTGAGCACCAATACGAAGCGCCCCTGTTATCGGCAGGGGCGTTTTGCATTCCGGGTGGCGCCAGATGTGCCACGGACTTGCATGAATCGGCCGTTTCGGTCGTGGCGGATACTCGCCACTTGAACCGCGCTGCCATCCCGTCTATATGCGCCCGGTGGCCTCAATGGGCCGCGACTCGACACTGTAACGCCGCGTTCGGCCGCTCCCGTCGCTGGGGGCCGCATCCGGCATAAGGAGAAGCGACATGAAACTCAACGAACTGCGCGATAACGACGGCGCTACCAAGAAACGCAAGCGCGTTGGCCGTGGCCCCGGCTCGGGCACCGGCAAGATGGGTGGCCGTGGTATCAAGGGTCAGAAATCCCGTTCGGGTGTGGCGATCAAGGGCTACGAGGGTGGCCAGATGCCGCTTTATCAACGCCTGCCGAAGCGTGGCTTCAACAACCCCGGCCGCAAGAAATACGCCGTGGTAAATCTCGGGCTGGTGCAAAAATTCATCGACGCCGGCAAGATCGACGCGAAATCCCCCATCACCGAGGATGTCTTGGTGGACTCGGGTCTCGTGCGGCGCAAGCTTGATGGCGTGCGCATCCTTGCCAAGGGCGATTTCTCGGCCAAGGTCACGTTGGATGTCACCGGTGCTTCGCGCTCTGCCGTTGAGGCGGTGGAAAAGGCTGGCGGCGCGCTTAAGGTTGCGGCGGCTCCGGCGGCTGAATGAAACGGGTTGTGAGCGGCGCCCGCGCCGCTTACATATGCCCACAGTTTTCCATGAACGCCGCCTGAGCCGGAAAACCGCTCTGGCGGCGTTGTCACATGAAAGAGACCCGCATGGTATCTGCAGCAGAACAAATGGCGGCGAATACGAGTTGGGCCGCCCTCGGCAAGGCGACCGACCTTCGCAACCGCATCCTGTTCACCCTTGGCCTGTTGATGGTTTACCGTCTGGGCACCTTCATTCCCGTGCCGGGGATCGAGGGGCAAGCCCTGCGCGACTTCATGGAAGGCGCGGCCGCGGGTATTGGTGGTATCCTGTCGATGTTCACCGGCGGCGCGCTTGGCCGTATGGGGATTTTCGCACTCGGGATCATGCCCTATATTTCGGCCTCGATCATCGTGCAGCTTTTGGCGTCGATGGTGCCAAAGCTGGAGCAGCTCAAGAAAGAAGGCGAGCAGGGGCGCAAGAAGATCAACCAGTACACGCGCTACGGCACGGTGTTCCTGGCCACGTTGCAGGCTTATGGCCTGGCACGCAGCCTTGAAGCGGGTGAGCTGGTGACCGACCCCGGCCTGTTCTTCCAGATGTCCTGCGTTATCACGCTGGTTGGCGGCACGATGTTCCTGATGTGGTTGGGCGAGCAGATCACCGCGCGCGGCATCGGCAACGGCATCTCGCTTATCATCTTTGTCGGCATTGTCGCGGAAATCCCCGCCGCGCTGGCGCAATTCCTCAGCCAGGGGCGTTCGGGCGCAATCAGTCCGGCGGTGATCGTGGGGGTGCTGGTGATGGTGGTGGCCGTGATTGCCTTCGTGGTGTTCATGGAGCGCGCCCTGCGCAAGATCCACATCCAGTATCCGCGCCG
>CAZOKA010000139.1:0-6530 GCA_964580265.1 uncultured Rhodobacterales bacterium
TGTCGGAGTAATCTTCTCGGCCTTCCTGCGCACGCTTGGGCAGTTGGGCGATACGCGGTTCCGGCGGGTTCTCTTGCTGGGTATCGTCTTGACACTGGCGCTGCTGGTAGGCGCCTGCGCGGCGGTATTCGTGCTGTTGCAGTGGATGTTCGGCCCCGAGGCTACGCTGCCCCTGTTCGGTCCGGTTTCATGGCTGGGCGATTTTCTCAGTTGGACCAGCCTGTTCGTCATGCTGGCACTGTCGATTTTCCTGATGATTCCCGTCGCCTCGGCGATCACATCCATGTTTCTCGAAGACGTCGCGGATGCGGTCGAGGATCGGCACTACGCTCATCTGCCGCCTGCGACCCCGGTTCCCTTTGGCGAGGCCCTGCGCGACACGGTCAGCTTTCTTGGCGTGTTGATCGGCGCAAATATCATGGCGCTGTTTCTCTACGCGATATTCAGCCCGCTGACGCCGTTCATCTTCTACGGCATGAACGGTTACCTGTTGGGGCGGGAGTATTTCACACTGGTCGCGATGCGCCGCGAGGGACGCGCGGGCGCACGCAGGATGTTGCGCGAGAACAGCCTGACGATCTGGGCGGCGGGCATACTGATGGCTGTGCCATTGACCGTGCCTGTCATGAACCTGGTGATCCCCATCCTGGGCGCGGCCAGCTTCACTCACATCTATCACGGGTTGCGCAAAGCGGGAGCCAAGTCCTAACCCGCCTTCCTGAACGGAATCATCCCGCAGGCCCGCCCATGCGGTTGAACATGTCGATATCGCGGACCGATATGACGCCCGACAAGATGATCGTCGCGATGATCGCCCAGATGACGAAAGCGACAACGGTAGTGATGATCGCCTTTTTCTTGAGTTGATGAACGGCGGGCGCGCCTGCATGGGTTCCGGGAACAACTTCGCCTGCCTCGCCTTGGGTTTTCAGACGCAGCGGGATGGCGACGAAAAACGTCATGAACCAGATCACCGCGTATAGGACAATGCCGGACGTGATACCCATCAGACTTGCTCCAGTTCGATCAGGCAGCCCTGGAAATCCTTGGGATGCAGGAACAGCACCGGCTTGCCATGCGCGCCGATCTTCGGCTCGCCGCTGCCCAGAACGCGCGCGCCGCTTTCCAGCAACCGATCACGCGCCACTGCGATGTCCTCTACCTCGTAGCACATATGGTGAATGCCGCCCGCCGGGTTCTTTTCCAGGAACCCGTTGATAGGGCTGTCATCGCCAAGCGGGTAAAGCAGCTCGATCTTGGTGTTGGGCAATTCGATGAAAACCACGGTCACCCCGTGATCCGGCTCGTCCTGCGGCGCGCCCACCTTGGCACCGAGCGCCCCGCGATATTGTTCCATCGCCGCCTCAAGGTCCGGCACGGCGATTGCGACATGGTTCAGGCGACCGATCATGGCAGGCTCCTTACGATATTTCGTTGTCCTCGTTATGAGGCGGCAGGCGCCTTGGGACAAGCAGACACATCCGCGCCCCTTGACCGAACCGCCGCCTATCCCTGTAGACTCTGCACCGTCATCTCCCCGGCCTCGCGCGCCTTCATGGCTTGCGCGGCCGCCAGAGAGCCGGCAGCCGTGGTGAAATAGGGGATTTTGCCATAAAGCGCGACCGAGCGGATATCGCGGCTGTCTTCGACCGCTTGAACCCCCTCGGTGGTGTTCATGACCAGCGCGATATCCCCGTTCTTGAGCATATCGACGATGTTGGGGCGCCCCTCGAAAACCTTGTTAACCAGTTCGCAGGTGACGCCGTTCTCGCTCAGCCATGCGGCGGTTCCGCGCGTCGCCACGATGGAAAAGCCCATCTCTATCAACAGGCGCGCCGTCTCGACCATCTGGACAGTCTTGTCCGCATCGCGGATTGAAATAAACACGCGCCCCTCGCTCGGGAGCATGTTACCAGCCCCAAGTTGTGCCTTGAGAAACGCCAGCGGGAACGACAAATCCCAGCCCATCACCTCGCCGGTCGAGCGCATCTCGGGGCCCAGGATCGTATCCACACCGGGGAAACGCGCGAACGGCAGCACCGCCTCCTTGACCGAGAACCAAGGCATCATCGGATCAGCCAGGGTCATCGGATCGGCCATCGGGATTTCACCGGGACGGGCATTGGCCGGATAGGGGGCGCGATGCGCGAATGCCTCCATCGGCTCGCCCGCCATCAGGCGCGCCGCGATTGACGCGATTGCGCTGTCGGTGGCCTTGGCGACAAAAGGAACAGTCCGGCTGGCACGCGGGTTCACCTCGATCAGGTAAACGATACCGTCCTTGACCGCGAACTGCACGTTCATCAGGCCAATGACCCCAAGCTCCAGCGCCAGCGCCTCAGTCTGGCGCTTGACCTCTTCGATCAGGTCCGCGGGCAACGAGTAGGGCGGGAGGGAACATGCGCTGTCCCCCGAATGAACGCCGGCCTCTTCGATGTGCTGCATGATGCCGGCAACGTGCACCGTTTTGCCATCGCTGAGCGCATCCACGTCCATTTCCACCGCCCCGGCAAGGTAGCTGTCCAGCAACACGGGGCTGTCACCGGAAACGATCACGGCTTCCTTGATGTACCGCTCCAGGTGCGCCATGTCCCGAACGATCTCCATCGCGCGGCCGCCCAGCACGTAAGACGGCCGGATCACCAGCGGGAAGCCGATCTCGTCGGCTATGGCAAGCGCCTGCGCATCACTGCTGGCGATGCCGTTGCGGGGCTGCTTGAGGCCCAGCTTGTTCACCATCTGCTGGAACCGTTCGCGATCCTCGGCAAGGTCGATGGCGTCAGGGGTGGTGCCAAGGATTGGAATACCCTCTTCATAAAGCGCATTGGCCAGCTTCAGCGGCGTCTGCCCACCGAACTGCACGATCACACCATGAAGGGTTCCATTCTCTTGCTCGACCCGCAGGATTTCCATCACGTGCTCAAAGGTCAGCGGCTCGAAATACAGGCGATCCGAGGTGTCGTAGTCGGTGCTGACCGTCTCGGGGTTGCAGTTGATCATGATCGTCTCATAGCCCGCATCGGTCAGCGCGAAACAGGCGTGACAGCAGCAGTAGTCAAACTCGATCCCCTGCCCGATCCGGTTGGGTCCGCCCCCCAGGATCACGACCTTCTTGCGATCGCTCGGGCGCGCCTCGCATTCCACGTCGCCCATGGCGGGGGCTTCGTAGGTGGAATACATGTAGGGCGTCTGCGCCTCGAATTCGGCGGCGCAGGTATCGATCCGTTTGAATACCGCCGTCACGCCCAGGTTCTGGCGCGCACGGCGCACGTTCGCCTCGCTCCGGCCGGTCAGCATGCCAAGT
Organism: uncultured Rhodobacterales bacterium; assembly: GCA_964580265.1. Taxonomy (GTDB): domain Bacteria; phylum Pseudomonadota; class Alphaproteobacteria; order Rhodobacterales; family Rhodobacteraceae; genus Sediminimonas. Next base: position 3,305 of record CAZOKA010000139.1, read on the forward strand.
CGCGCATCGGTGAAGCCCATCATCTTGAGCGCGCGCAATTCATCCTCTTTCACCGGCAGGCCGTCGCGGCGCACCTTTTCCTCGGCATCGACGATCTCGCGAATACGGGCCAGGAACCAGGGGTCATACTGGGTCACGGCCTGGATATCATCATCACTCAGCCCGTGGCGCATCGCCTGCGCGATCACGCGCAACCGATCGGGTGAGCGCAACGACAACGCCCGCACCACGGCAGCCTTTTCAGGCGCACCCTCTATCTCGATCTCGTCAAAACCCGACAGGCCGGTTTCCATGCTGGCCAATGCCTTTTGCAGGCTTTCGTGGATGGTGCGCCCGATCGACATCGCCTCTCCAACCGACTTCATCGCGGTGGACAGGACCGGCTCGGAGCCGGCGAATTTCTCGAAGGCAAATCGCGGGATCTTGGTGACGACATAGTCGATGGTCGGCTCGAAACTGGCCGGGGTCACCTTGGTGATGTCGTTATCCAACTCATCAAGCGTATACCCCACGGCCAGCTTCGCGGCGATCTTGGCGATCGGAAAGCCCGTCGCCTTGGACGCCAGCGCCGAGGAGCGCGACACGCGCGGGTTCATTTCGATCACCACCATGCGGCCATCGTCGGGGTTCACCGCCCATTGCACGTTCGAGCCGCCGGTCTCCACCCCGATCTCGCGCAGCACGTTGATCGAGTGCGTGCGCATGATCTGGTATTCCTTGTCAGTCAAGGTCAGCGCGGGCGCCACGGTGATCGAGTCGCCGGTGTGCACCCCCATCGGATCGACGTTCTCGATCGAGCACACGATGATCGCGTTGTCGGCGGTGTCGCGCACCACCTCCATCTCGTATTCTTTCCAGCCCAACAGCGACTCGTCGATCAGGATCTGGCTGACCGGCGAGGCGTCCAACCCAGAGCGGCAGTAATGCTCATAGTCATCGCGATTGTAGGCCACGCCGCCCCCGGTGCCGCCCAGGGTGTAGGCAGGGCGGATAATTGCCGGCAGGCCGACATGCTCCAGCGCGGCCATGCACTCGTCCATGTTGTTGGCGATGGTGGCCTTGGGGTTTTCGATGCCCAGCCGGTCCATCGCCTCGCGGAACAGCTTGCGATCCTCGGCCATCTCGATGGCTTCGCGCTTGGCCCCGATCAACTCGACCCCGAACTTCTCCAGCACCCCCATATCGGCCAGCGCCAGCGAGGTATTCAGCCCGGTTTGACCGCCCATCGTGGGCAACAGCGCATCAGGGCGTTCCTTTTCGATGATCTTGGCGACCACCTCGGGGGTGATCGGTTCGATATAGGTGGCATCGGCCATTCCCGGATCGGTCATGATCGTCGCCGGGTTCGAGTTGACGAGGATCACGCGATACCCCTCTTCCCGAAGCGCCTTGCACGCCTGCGCACCAGAGTAATCGAACTCGCAGGCCTGTCCGATAATTATGGGCCCGGCGCCGATGATCATGATCGAGGAAATATCGGTGCGTTTGGGCATGGGGGAACCTCTTTTTCATGCGGGCAGCATCAAACGGAGGGCTGACTCGCCCCCCGTCGCAAATTGTCGTGGGTTATATCTTTCTGCAGCGCCGGTTCAAGGCGCAAATTCATCCTGATGTGCCGGGTTTGCCTGTTGCACGCGGCGCGATCAGGACGTAGCCGCGAACGCACAGTATCGCACGGTGGGGGCGACCATGTCCAAAGGCATGATCATGTTCGACGAGGGGCCGCTGCAGGGCGGTTCCGTCTTCGCATCGCCGCGCGCGATCATCCACGCCGACACTCCCGGCGAATTGCCCGCCGCCTGGGCCGCGATGGAGCAGGCGCGCAGCACCGGGTTATGGCTGGCCGGTTACTTCAGTTACGAGGCGGGATACGCCACCGAGGCCCGACTGGCGCCGCTGATGCCCGCGCGGCGCGACCTGCCGCTATTGCAGGTGGGCGTGTTCGACGCGCCCGAACCGGCAGCCATGTATCCACTACCGACATCCTGGGCGGATCTCACTCCTGCGGTGCCGGGATGGGATCAGGCGACATATTCGCAGGCTTTCAACAAGGTTCAGGCGCGGATCAGCGCCGGTGACACCTATCAGGTCAACCTGACCTTTCCGATGCATGCGCATGCCACGGGTGACCCGCTGGCGCTCTATGCGCGGTTGCGCGCGCGCCAGCCCGTCGGGCATGGCGCCTATGTCGATCTTGGCGGGGCGGCGATCCTGTCGCGCTCGCCCGAATTGTTCTTTCGCATCGATTCGAATGGCCTGATCGAAACACGCCCCATGAAGGGCACCGTGGCGCGCGGCAAAGACAAGGCCGAAGATATCGCCCGGCGCGACTGGCTGGCGGCATCCGAGAAGAACCGCGCCGAAAACCTCATGATCGTGGACCTGCTGCGCAACGACATCTCCCGCGTGGCACACCCCGGATCGGTGCAGGTGCCGGCGCTGTTCACCATCGAATCCTATGCCACCGTCCACCAGATGACATCGCTTGTGCGCGCGCGTCTGCGCACGCGGCTGGGGCTGGCCGATCTGATGACGGCACTGTTTCCCTGCGGATCGGTCACAGGGGCCCCAAAAATCAGGGCGATGCAGATCATATCGGAACTGGAACGCCACTCGCGCGATGTCTATTGTGGGGCCATCGGATGGGTTGCACCAAGCGGGCAGATGTCATTCAACGTCGCGATCCGCACCTTGGTCTTGTGGCCCGATGGACGGGTCCGTTTCAATGTGGGGGGTGGTATCGTGCATGACAGCACCGCCATCGCCGAATATGAGGAAGCGCTATGGAAAGCGCGTTTCGCGACACTTTCCCCGATGGGTTGAACACGGACTTCAGGGTGATCGAGACGCTCGGCTATGCGCCGGGCGACGGTGTGCGTCGGCTTGACCGGCATCTGGACCGGATGGCGCAGGGCTGCGCGAGGTTGGGCATCGCCTTTGACCGCGGACAGGCGGCGCATCTGCTGGCAGGTGTTTCCGGGCCACGGCCGCTGCGCCTGCGGCTGACGGTGGCGCCGGACGGCACGATAACCCTGCAACAGGCGGCCCTGCCACCTGCCCGCCACAGGTGGCGGGTGGCAATCGCGCCCGATACGGTGCGCTCAGGCGATCCATGGCTGCGCGTCAAGACCACGCAGCGCGCTCTTTACGATCAGTGGCGCGCAGCCTTGCCCGCGGGCATGGACGAAATGTTGTTTTGCAACGAGACGGGCGCGCTGTGCGAAGG